>CAMDPE010000183.1 GCA_945903795.1 Lutibacter flavus
GTTGAGGAGATAGAAAGTGAAGTTGCTGAAATCAATTTAGCACAAAAAATCTCTGAAACCAAAGAAGTTGCTCCAAAAAAAATAAAATCTAAAAAAACCGCTTCAGCAAGTAGTGTTGCTGTAGATGAGATGGATAGCAAAATTGCTGAAAGCTCAGAAAATGTTGATCATAAAACTATAGAACTATTAGATTATGCCGACTTCAACTTAGAAGATTTAGTGACAGAATTGAGCAGACTTGTTAAGGAAAATCAGGTTCAAAGCATTACAAATAATGTGAATGCCATAAAACAGGCTTTTCATATAAAATATGGGGAAATATTAAAAATTGAAAAAGATAAATTTTTGGAACTTGGAGGTGATGTTGTAGATTTTCAGTACAGTAGCCCCATAAAATCAGCTTATAATAGTATTCTTTATGATTTTAAGATCAAAAGAAACGAGTTTTATGCCAGCCAGGAAAAACAATTAAACGATAATTTACAAGCCAAACTTGGCTTAATAGAAGAACTTAAACATTTAATTGACAACGCTGAAGGCGCTACAATGTATAAAATGTTTAAGGATATTCAAAACAGATGGGTAAAAATTGGTCTTATTCCTCGCATTAAATACAATGATACTTGGAGAACTTATCAACACCACGTTGAACGTTTTTATGATTTATTGCACTTGAGTAATGATTTGCGTGATCTTGATTTTAAACATAATTTGGAAGAAAAACTAAAACTTGTTACCAAAGCTGAAGAGTTGGCAGAATCTGCCGATGTGAATGCCGCTTTTAAGGAGTTGCAGGTGCTGCACAAACTTTGGAAAGAAGATGTAGGGCCAATAGCAAATGAGCAAAGAGATGAGATTTGGGATCGATTTAGTGAAGCAACAAGAAAAGTACACGACAAACGACATGATTTTTTCAAAGATCTGAAATCAAAATATGAAGGAAATGTTGAAAAAAAATTAGCGGTAATTGCCGAGATAGAAGCAATTGACACTTCAAAAAATGCTACGCGTGTTGATTGGCAAAAAAGTATCAAGGAAATAGAAGTGTTGCGCAATAAATTTTCGGAAATTAAGCAAGTACCAAGAGAAAAAAGTGACTTAATTTGGGATAAATATAAAGAGGCAACCCGAAAATTTAATGTTGAAAAAAATAATTTTTTCAAGGTTGTTAAACACGACCACCTTGAAAATTTGAATAAAAAGAAATCTCTAATTGATCAGGCTGTTGCCATAAAAGATAGTGAGGATTGGGATTCTGCCACCGAGATTTTGAAAAAAATTCAATTGGAATGGAAAAAAATTGGTCACGTGCCACAAAAATATTCCGATAAATTGTGGAAAGAATTTAAAGATGCCTGCAATCATTATTTCGATCGGTTTCACCAACAGCAAGATAAAGGTTCAAAATTGGAGTTGGATGTATTCAACAAAAAGAAAGAACTTTTAACAGAGATTAAAGAGGTTATTGAAAATAAAACAGAGATCACCATCGATATACTTAAAGATTATGTAAAAAAATGGCGAGAAATGGGAAGAGTGCCTCAAGAAATGAAGCACATTGAAGTTAAGTTCAATAAGTTATTGGACAAAATTGTTGAAGAAAATTTAATTGACAAGCAAAGTATTGAAATGATTAAGTTTGAAAATTTAGTGAATAGCTATATTGAACAAAAAAATTATAGAAAATTGGATTCTGAACAACTTTTCGTTCGACGAAAAATGGAGGAAACTTTTAAAGAAATTCAGCAACTAGAAAACAATATTGGGTTTATATCAAATGTTTCTGATGACAATCCATTGGTTATAAATGTGAGAAATCAAATCAATGTTTATAAAGAAAAATTGGATGTTTGGAAATCAAAACTCGACTTCTTGAGACAATTGGATTATTAAAAAAAAAGCCTGCAACGCAGGCTCTTTTTTGATACAGAGTTAAGATTAAACAAACATAAAATAGCTGGTTTTTTAGTCAACATGTTTTTATTGATATTTTAAAAAGCAATCACGTCAATTTTTACATTACTTCTTGTTTTCAGAGAGCACCATCTCCAGTATAAAATATTTGTAAACTACATTTAATGATTTTAAATCGCCTGTGCTACAAGCTATTGTTATAAAAGTTAGTGTATTTTTAGTTATTAATAAAAAGATAATTTCTTCTGCAAATGTAAATCGTAATTGTAGTTTTTATTTATTCTTTAAATATTTATCGACAAGTTTAATGTATTCTTTTTTTGCTTTATCTGCGCTAATTTGACTTAACTGAAACCATGCGTTTAATTTGAATGCATTTCTTAATTCAACGTTGCCAGAAGGCTGCTCATAATTGCTTCCTTTTGTTGCCTGTTTGTAATAAGCGTACAATTGCAACATTATATCAGGAGGAAGTTTTAAGGTAGTAGAAGATGAAATTTTGTAGGCTTTTTCAAATTCTATATCAATTTTTTTTGCCATAATAGTAATTTTTGAAAGCGTTAAAGTGTGGCAATTATTTGTTCACCGACTTTAACTGAATCATTCAAATTTATTTTAATTTTAGCATTTAGCGGCAAAAAAACATCAACTCTGGAACCAAATTTTATAAATCCGGCATCTGTACCTTGAATCACCGTCATTTGAGGATTCGCGTAGTTTACAATTCGCCTGGCCAACGCCCCGGCGATTTGGCGATATAGTATTTCTCCCGCATATTTATTGGCGATCACAACGGTTGTTCTTTCATTTTCCTCTGAGGATTTTGGATGCCAGGCAACTAAATATTTTCCAGGATGATATTTACTGAATACAATTTCTCCACCAATTGGATATCTTGTTACATGGACATTTATTGGCGACATAAATATTGAAATTTGTAGTCGTTTTTCTTTAAAATATTCTTTTTCAAATACTTCTTCAATAACAACGACTTTCCCATCAACTGGCGCAATAATATGGCTATCATTAATATTTGTTTGCCGTTTTGGATTTCTGAAAAATTGCAATATCAGAACATATAAAGACAGCAATAGCAAAGACAGTAGTTTGTTTAACCAAATTAAATCAATTAGGCTATCCACAGCTAAAATGCCTAAACCAACAATAAAAGTTGCGATGATTATTATTTTAAAACCTTCTTTATGAAACATAATTAATGAACTAGTTGTAAATAAATAAAAATAAACGGTGCAGCAAATATAACACTGTCAAATCTGTCTAAAAATCCGCCATGCCCCGGAATTAAATTACTGCTGTCTTTTACACCGGCTTGTCTTTTAAACATGGATTCTATTAAGTCGCCCAACACACCAAAAATACTTACAATACCAGCAATAACAATCCATTGTTTGAGTGTTAGAGATTTGAATTGGTTGGCTAAAATAAAACTTGCCAGAAAAGTAAAAATCATACCGCCAATAAATCCTTCTATGGTTTTGTTGGGTGAAATACGTTCCAATAATTTATGTTTCCCTAAATTTTTCCCAACCAAAAAGGCAAAGGTGTCACTCGTCCAAATTAAAATAAAAACGCCTAAAATAGTAGTGTTTACATAATTAAACGAAGCATTCAAAAATGGTATTTGTACGATTAAAGTAAATGGAACAACGATGTATATGATAGTCAGAAAAATTTTACCCAAATGACTAACAACTTCTTCTTTTTTTGCAAATAGGATTGAAGCAAAAGTAATGAAAATAGTTAAAAAAAGCACAACGCCTACATATTCAAATATAATTCTGGCAGGAACATCCTCTACATTTAATATGTTTCCAAAAATAAATAGTAGGATACCAATAATATATGGAAATATGCTTTTCAATTGGATCATTTTTTTAAACTCATACAAGCAAAATAACATTGAGATAAAAAAAATAATAATAAAAGATATTTTACTGAATAAAATGGAAAATATTAAAACACTAACAAAAACAAGGCCTGATAATGTACGCTTTACAATTAGTTTCATAATTTATAGGTCTTCAAACAACAGCAAATATAGGTTTTTTGAATTTGTATTGCCATAACTCATAAAATCTTCTTCAATAGCCTCTGTGTTAAAATTGTTTACTGCACTAATATTACTGGGAATATTTCCTTGATAGTGTGATTTAATCCCGGTTAAACTTTCGCCTTTTGTATTTACCAATTGACTTGTGGTTGCATAAACAATGAAATTTTCAGGTAATTCTGCAATTTTATGTTCTTTAAGTTGATTGGAAGAGAATAAAATACTGCCATTTTCTGCAATAAGATGCTCACAACTTAAAAAAAAAGGTGTCGTTTTATTCAATTCCTCTGTGGTTTCAACTTTAATAGCTTTCATAAGTTTCAATAAATCGTAATCATTGCAACTCATAGTTTTCCAAGAATTCTCTTTAATTATGTTTGATAAATTTAATGTAACTTCTTCCAAAGTGGTACAATACAAAAACTTGCCTTTATTTTTGATGAAATTTTTAACAAAAATTTGATCAATTGGCAAGTTTTGAAACTCTAAATTTGATTCTAAAGGTTCTTGTGGTTTTGGAGTATTAAATAACTTTTTGAAAAAACTCATTTCTATATTGAATAAATCCAAAAATATAAAAAAGTTATCAATTTACTCTTGTGTTTCTAATGAATTTTCAATATTTGTTTCCTCTACAATTTCTTCATCCACAACTTTGGTCACTAATTCTGCATACTCATTTTCAAAAGCTCTTTTTCCAAAAATAATTTCTAAATCTGTCTTAAAGATGACTTCTTTTTCCAGCAGCTTTTCCGCCAAAGTAATCAGCTTATCTTTATTTTCGCTCAAAATTTGAATGGCTCTTTGGTATTGTTCTTCTATTATTTTTGAAATTTCTTTATCAATAATTTGCGCCGTATCTTCACTGTAAGGTTTGGTAAAATTATAATCTGATTGCCCTGAGGAATCGTAATAAGTTAAGTTTCCAATTTTTTCGTTTAGCCCATAAATAGTTACCATTGCTCTTGCCTGTCTGGTCACTTTTTCAAGATCGTTTAATGCTCCGGTTGATATTTTGTCGAACATCAATTTCTCTGCGGCTCTGCCTGCAAGGGTTGCACACATTTCATCCAGCATCTGTTCAGATTGCACAATTTGACGTTCTTCTGGCAAATACCAGGCTGCTCCCAATGATTGACCTCTTGGAACAATGGTCACTTTCACCAATGGTGCGGCGTGCTCTAACATCCAACTGGCTGTTGCATGGCCAGCCTCATGAAAAGCAATCGTTTTCTTTTCTCTAGGAGAAATAAGTTTATTTTTTTTCTCTAAACCACCTACAATTCTGTCTACAGCATCCAGAAAATCTTGATGATGTACAGCTTTTTTGCTCTTTCTTGCGGCTATTAAAGCAGCTTCATTACATAAATTTGCAATATCAGCTCCTGAAAATCCAGGTGTTTGTTGCGACAAAAATTTGATGTCTACATCTTTATGAAGTTTCAATGGCTGTATGTGAACTTTAAAGATCGCTTCTCTTTCATTCAAATTTGGCAAGTCTACATAAATCTGACGGTCAAAACGACCAGCTCTCAATAGTGCTTTATCCAATACATCCGCACGGTTGGTGGCTGCAATTACAATCACGTTGGTGTCGGTTCCAAAACCATCCATTTCAGTCAATAACTGGTTCAGCGTGTTTTCTCTTTCATCATTACCTCCTGTAACATTGTTTTTTCCACGGGATCTTCCAACGGCATCAATTTCATCAATAAATATGATAGAGGGTGATTTTTGTTGCGCCTGTTTAAATAAATCTCTTACGCGTGATGCACCAACTCCAACAAACATTTCAACGAAATCTGACCCTGAAAGTGAGAAAAACGGAACGCCTGCTTCACCTGCAACAGCCTTTGCCAATAATGTTTTACCTGTCCCCGGAGGGCCAACCAATAAGGCTCCTTTCGGAATTTTTCCGCCAAGGGAAGTGTATTTGTCCGGACTTTTTAAGAAGTCCACTATTTCTTGTATTTCCTCTTTCGCGCCTTCCAATCCGGCCACGTCCTTAAAAGAAGTTTTTACTTTTTGGTCTTGGTCAAATAATTTTGCTTTGGATTTTCCAATACTGAATATTTGTCCACCACCACCTCCAGCGCCGCCTCCCGACATTCTTCGCATAAAGTATATCCACAAACCAATTAAAAATATGAATGGCAAGTACATTAATATTTGCTCAAAAAAGTTGGTTTTTTCAACATTTTTAACATCAAAATCGAGTTGCTTTAATTCTTTTTCGGCACCTAATTCCTTTTCGAAATTTTGTAAATCACCAAAGGAATAAGAATACATTGGTGCATCACCAGCATACATGGAACTTTTATTTTTTTTATGTTTCTCTTTTTCTTGTGCGTCTTTTTTGATATAGATATTGGCAACATTTTTGTTTACAATTTCTATTCTGGAAATATCATTATCTGTCAGAATTGTTTTAAATTCATTCTGGCTCAAATTTTTGGAGGATAAATCTCCGGCGCTAAAAAATTGATATACAAGAAATAGAACGAAAATACCGCCATAAATCCAATAAAAATTAAATTTAGGAGGTTTAATGCCTTTATTATTTGGTGTATTTTTAGTATTTTGAGTCATTATCTTTTTTAAATTATTTGTAAATTTTAATTTGTCGAAGCAATTTTGGTGATTTTTGCATCACCCCATAATCGTTCAATAT
>CAMDPE010000184.1 GCA_945903795.1 Lutibacter flavus
TCAAATCCAACACCATATTTCTGCGTTCAAGAGAATTTTTGGGGTTCAGTCGCGGATTGAAATAGGTATTTGCCTTTAACAAACCCACTAAAACAGCAGATTCCTCAACCTTTAATTTGCTTGCCGATTTGTTAAAATATCTGCGCGAAGCAGTTTCCACGCCGTAAAGATTTTCACCAAACGGAACGGAATTCAGATAGAGCAATAAAAGTTCTTCTTTGGTGTACATTTTCTCTAAACGTGCGGCGATAATAATTTCTTTTATTTTATTAACTGGCATACTTAGAACACTGAAATTGCTGCGGCCGTATAAATTTTTAACCAATTGCTGGGTCAGCGTGCTTCCGCCGCCTTTATTATCACCCATCAAAACACTTTTAAAAAAAACACGAAAATAACTTTGAAGGTCGTACCCGTTATGCGTAAAAAATCGCTTGTCTTCCGTGGCGATTAAGGCGTTCTTTAAATGATTGGGAACTTCATTCCAGGCAATATTGGTGCGGTTCTCCGAAAAATATTTTCCTATTATTTTATTATCGGAAGAAATGACTTGTGATGCTTCCTGATTGCTGATGGCGGCCAATGTTGCTTTATTGGGTAAGGGACCAAAAATGCCAATAAAAATGGCAAAAAAGAACAGGACGCTTAACAGCATAACCGATGATATTGCTATAATAAAGTATTTCAGATATTTTTTAAAACGGGAGTTTTCGAAGTACTTCATATTTTATTCTGTAAAGAGGTAAATTTAGGCTAAAGATTTCAGAAATGTGGCCAATGAAAAACTCACATCTTCTTATGCACTTCTAATTCCCTTAAAATCACATCGGTATTCTCAACAATCTTGCCAAAAGAACCAGCGAGCTCTTTTCGTTTTTGGGGACAGCAAAAAGATGCTTTTTTGTATAAGTGCTATTTAAAACAATCTAATATAGGCAAACTTTTGTTTTCAAAATCCCAAAATGCCTGATTTTCATAAGAGGATCCATTGGAAGCGGTATTTCCTTTATAACTTATCCATTCGCCGCCCCAATAACAAAATCCAATTCCTTTTGGCACGTCTTTTACGATTTCTTTTATGGCAGTTAAATAGTCTTTCTGACCCTGTGGCGTTGCTGAAAATTGGGGTAAAATTTGAGATTCCAAACCTATAACGTTGTTTGTGTAGTCATTCCATCCCAAAGTAAAAGGATAAGAAGTTTCCGTAATAAAAATGGGTTTATTGTGCGTGTTTGAAATTGTTATTAAGTTTTGTTTTAACGTTTCTAAATTTTTCCCGTGCCACATTGGGTAGTAACTTAAGCCAATAATGTCATAATCTACATTGGAAATATTTGTATAAAATTGATTTGCATTTTCAAAGCCAGCATAATGAATTATTATTTTTGTTTGCCTGTTTGTTTCTCGCACGGCAAGAATTCCTTTCTGCAACAATTCTTTGAACTGTGTTGAATTTGAAATATTACCTTCAGGCCACATAAAGCCTGGATTTATTTCATTTCCTAGTTGGATATATTCCGGATTTATTTCTGAAACAATTTTTTTGGTATAAAAATAAACACTGTCTTTAAGTTGATTAAATAGAATTCCTTGCCATTGAACAGGTTTTGTTTGATTTCCGGGATCTGCCCAAGTATCTGAATAATGGACAGTCAATAACACTTTCATTCCTAAATTTTGAATTTCCTTCGCTAAATTTTTTACAGATGAAAAATTGGAATTCACTTCTGAAGGATTTTTCCATAACCGAAGTCGTATCACATTTACGCCAGAATTTTTCAATGTCAGAAGCATATCTTCAGGTTGATTGTTTGAATTTTTTAAAACAATCCCACTTTGCCTAATTTCGGGTAAAAAAGATAGATCGGCTCCTTTAATTTCCAAAACTTTTTCTGGAATAATGATATCGTTTCCGGTTTCTTTTGAACAAGAAATGAAAATAGTGAGTAAGAACAATATATAAATTGATTTTTTTAGCATTTTTAAATCTTACAATAGGATTATTCTAAGTTGTATTTTGGCTTTTTGTAATAGTCACATTACTAAAAGTAAAATTAGTTGAACTTCAAAAAACGATTTATTTAAATAGACATTTCCTGAAATTTCTTTCTGAACTGCAAAGGTTTTCGGATGTTTGGGAACACTTCTTTTGTACCGCCAGAACCAACAATTCGAATGGTTCCGTAGCCGAGAATTCTTCCAAAAATGCTCTGATCAACATTTACGCTTTCAATTTTTGAGTGATTCATCTCAAAAGTTTTTCTGCTGATTAAGCCTGTTTTGATAATAACACGTTTGTTGGTGATGGCAAATTCATCCGTATATCTGTCAATCAGAGGCGCAATAAACAAGGTGAAAAGCGCTCTTAAACTAAAAAATATGATCCAGTGATAAGTGGTTTCCAATTCAATGCGTTCATCATTAATTAAATTGTCGTTTACGTATTTTCCCATTTTTTTGTGTATAATTTTTTTTAAAATGAACTTATTATTCTGCGTTTTGGCGTGCCTAGCAAATATAAAATTGTGCCCGGCCCTGATTTAATTTTGTTTATTTCCCAATCATACCTTTCTGTTTTGTCCAAGCTTTTTACCAATTCATTCATTTCTTTAAGGGAATAGGTTCTAAGTGAGGATACAATACCGTCCCACCAAACAAATAAGGGAACTATTGGCAGTAAATAGGTGAAAACTAACCGGCCAATTTTAAAGGGTTTGATAAATGGTGTGGTAAAAAAAACTGTTAGAGGCGATAAAAACATAGCAAGTAAACTTAAAAATGTTCTTTCCTGAGCCTCAAAAACGGCAATTGCGCTGTGTGCGTCAACGGCATTTTGCAAAATTGATTTGGCATCATTGGGTTTAAAATGGTGCAACGACAAGAACAGCGTTCTAAGTCCGTTTAAGTTTTCAGGAACATTTCTTGCATCCACGGGATCTTTCAGATAAACAATATTGCTTGCTTTATTGCTGGAATATTCAAATGCGGAAAGGTTGGGATATAAATCGGTTAAAAGAATTTTTAGGTGAGGAACATGCTTTTGGAGTTCGTTATTTAACCAAATAAGTCCGCCGCCGCCGCCCGAACAAAGATCTAAAATTTGATTTGTTCTGCCAATGTCTAATCCTTTTTCAATAATTGGAATAATGGGTTTGTACATGGCTGTTTTATTCGACAAAAATTGTAAAAAGTCGGTACCATAATCTCTTAGAAATGAAGGAAACCATTTTTGGTCTTCAAATTCAAATAAATGTATTCTTCCCATTTTTGTTGGTTAAATAGGTGATATACTGTTTAAGCCTTTCCTACTTGCTGATTCTATTTAAAAAAGTCCGTTAATCTGGGCGTCAATTTTGTTGATTACGGAATATAAATGTTCAGGATTGTCTACAAAATTTAGTTGGTCAACATCAATAATCAATAAATTTCCTTTGGTATATTTAGTGATCCAGGCTTCGTAGCGTTCATTTAACCTACTTAAATAATCGATGCTGATGGAGTTTTCGTATTCGCGGCCGCGTTTATGAATTTGGCCAACCAAAGTTGGGATGGTGGCTCTTAAATAAATTAATAAATCGGGTGGCGTAACCAAACGTTCCATCAATTCAAAAAGAGATTCGTAATTCACAAAATCACGGTTGGTCATCAATCCCATTGCGTGAAGGTTTGGCGCAAAAATTCGGGCATCTTCATAAATGGTTCTGTCCTGAATAATATTTTTACCGCTTTCACGGATTTCCAATATTTGTCGGAAACGGCTGTTTAAAAAATAAACCTGCAAATTAAACGACCAGCGTTCCATTTCGGCGTAGAAATCATCTAAATAGGGATTCTCTTCAACAGATTCGTAATGAGGTTCCCAATTGTAATTTTTGGCTAACAGTTTGGTCAGGGTTGTTTTACCTGCGCCAATATTACCGGCAATTGCTACGTGCATACTAAAATTTTAAGTGAATTTCAAAAAAGCTAATTTACTTAAATTTTTTATGTTTTACCAATACAAATTTCAGCGCTTTAAAAAATTAACTTATAGCCATACCCGCGAACGTTTATAATTTGAATATTGGCATCGTCTTTTAGCTTTTTTCGAAGCTTTGTAATAAAAACATCCATACTGCGGGCATTGAAAAAATCATCGTCTCCCCACAATTTTTTAAGAATAAAAGATCGATCCAAAACCTGATTTTTATGCTGAATTAAATGGTGCAACAATTCCGATTCGCGGTGTGTCAATGTTTCAATATTGCCATTTAATAGAAGCGTCTGGTTTTTAACATTAAAAAGATAATTGCCTATTTTAATTACTTCAGTGCCATTTTCAAAATCGCCTCGTTTTAAAAGCGCGTTAATGCGCACAATCAATTCTTCCATACTAAAAGGTTTCCTTAAATAGTCGTTTCCACCTAAATTAAATCCTTCAACAACGTCTTCGGTTTGCGATTTTGCCGTTAAAAATATGATAGGAATATCGGGATTTTCTTGTCTAATTTCTTTGGCGAGCGTAAACCCGTCTTTTTTTGGCATCATCACATCCAACACCAGTAACAGCGGATTTTCGCGTTTGTAAGTTTTGTAAGCAATATCGCCATCAGCGCAAAGCAGGACTTCAAAATTACGGGTTTCTAAACTTTCTTTAATAATTTGCCCTAAAGAAGGTTCGTCTTCCGCCAATAATATTTTCACGGAATTAGGCATTTGGCAATTCAATTTTAAATAAGGTAGCGTTTTTTGCATCATAAACAATGGTAATTGTTCCGCCGTGTTTTTCAATAATGTTTTTGGTATAATATAAACCAATTCCAAAACCTTTTACGTTGTGTGTATTACCAGTTGGAATGCGGTAAAATTGCTCAAAAACTTTTTCTTTTTGGGCTTTTGGAATCCCGTTTCCACTGTCCTTAATTATTATTACAACGCTATTTTTTAGCGAAGATAATTCTATCGTAATTTTATTTCCCCCATATTTCAGCGCATTGTCAATAATGTTTCCAAGGGCATTTCCAAAATGAAATTTATCAACATTTAAAACAGTATCTCCAATAATATTTTTAAAGTTGATGGTTTTTTCAGGAGCTGCTATTTTATAGTTCGCAATTACGTGATCAATAAGTTTGGCAATAACAATAGGCTGTTTGCTTAGCGCCAATTGTTGGTGATTTAATGCTGCTGTTTCCAATATTTTTTCAACCATCACATTTAAATTAGTCACTTGTGAACTGGCCATTGAAATATATTTTTCAGCTTTCACTTTATCATCCAAGGCATTAAAGTTTTTCATGGCTTCCAATGCGGTTGAAATAGTGGCAATTGGTGTTTTAAATTCGTGGGTAATGTTGTTGATTAAATCGTTTTTTACTTCTGCCAGCTGTTTTTGTTTGTAAATAGTTTTTAACAAATACACCAAACTTGCAATTATGCTTATGGACAAAACCAAAGACAATAAAATGCTGATTAATGAATTTTTCAATAAAATGGCTGTTTCGTTTGTGAACTTAAGTTCTAAGTGGCTTCTGTGCGGTAAATAAGCCGATTTTGAAATAACCGTTAAATATTTTTTTGGAAAGTTTTCAAGCTGATAATCAATGGTTTTTTTATCAAAGTTATCTTCGGAAATCCATTCAAAATAGTCATATTTTAGGGCATAATTAATTCCAAGATGGTTGCGTTTAAACTCTTCAGACAAGTAAGTGTCTAACTTTTTTAAATCTAATGTGTCTCTTGAAATTGAAATAAAAACTTTGGATATTAAACTGTCAATATTTTTGGGAATCACGTCATTAGGGGTAAAAAATGCGTGATTTCTTTGGCTGTTGATGAATAAAGGTTTCTGATTTTTAAGTTTTGCGATATTTTGCAGGGTGCTGTCCACTTTTTTTCGCAACCCCCATCTGGAAGTTGTGCTAACAACAATAGTATCTGTTATTTCTTTTGAATTTTTTTTATCTGAAGAAGTGAATGTGATAATCCCCGATTTGGTTAAATTGGCAAAATAGGCTTCTACAGAATTGTCCAAACTTAATTGCACTTTACTGATTAAATTTTGTTTATTTATTTCATATTCCCGGTAATTCCAATATACCTGAACAGCAATGGTGGTAAATATGGTTACCCCAATAAAATAAACAACCCATTTGTAGTTCTTCTTGTCCATAATCACAAAGTTAACTACATAAATTGGTTTATAATAATCGCTTAACAATCGTTAACACTAATTAACGATTTTATAATATTTTTGGAGGTATATTTGTTCGTAAATAATTTTTAAAATCAGTAAAATGCTAAATGTTCTTTTAAAAAGCATCGTGTTTGTTTTCTTATTCATGCAAACCATTTTAAGCGCACAGGATTTCCAGGGAAGTGCGGTTTACCAAACAAAAGCAACAATTGAAATGGATTTGGCGGCTTCGGGAATTCCTGCGGACAGGATTAAGCGGATTGAGGAAATGATGAAAAATCAAATGGAAAAAACTTATATTTTGACATTTGACAAAACGGCTTCCATTTATAAAGAAGAAGTAAAATTAGATCAAGGAGCAGCCGGCGGCGGCCCTGGAATGCGTTTTGCAATGATGGGTGGCGGTGCATCGGGGAAATATTATAAAAATACGCAAACAAAAACATCTGCCAAAGAAAATGAGTTCAGCGGTAAAAATTT
>CAMDPE010000185.1 GCA_945903795.1 Lutibacter flavus
TAATTTATTTGAAGCCAATAGTAATTTTCCGTCAAGAGACATGATTCCTATTCCATAAGGTGATGAAGCAATAATGGCTTCCCACTTTTTATTGCTCTGCTTCAAAATTATTTCTGCCTTTTTACGCTCGGTAATATTGCGAAGAATACCAGTTATTTTTTCAGGATTTCCATTTTTATCATATTTGAGAGTTGATGAAACTGCAATATATATTTCTGAACCATTTGCGATTTTAAAAGTAAATTCGTAATCAGTTACAGACCCTTTTTTTGTTAATTCTTTAATGAAGGAATCCCTATCTGATGCACTAGAATAAAAACCAAGAAGGGAACTGCCAATGAGCCCTTCACGAGTATGTTCACCTTCCAGTAAAATTTCAACAGATGGACTAACTTCAAGAATAATTCCTTCTAAAGTTGCTTCATAATAAACATCAATAACACTTTCATAAATATTGCGATACTTCTTTTCGCTTTCAATTAATTTTTCTTCAGTAATTTTTCGCTCAGTAATATCATGAACAATAGAATATAATAATGTAGTATTCCCAAATTGAACAGTGCTGCTATAAACTTCTACATCTCTAATTTCCAAATTTGCCAATTTGTGCTTAAAATTAAAATGTGTACGTTCTTCTTTCGTTGCTTTTTTCAATTCCAGTTTCACTTCAGCCTTTGAAAGGGTATTGATATCAGCTATATTTTTATGACATAATTCATCTTTGGACCAGCCATAAAAATTGCTCGCTGCTAAATTTGCATCCTTAATTTCTCCTGTCTTGGGGTCAATAAGAAGCATCACAGAATGGTTGGCATGAAATAAAGTATAATTTAGATCCTCATTTTGCCTTTTTGCCAGTTCAAGTTGAATCTTATGAACCTCTAGCTCTTGCTGTAATTCAAACACTTCAGCGTCAGATAGTTTTACTTGTTCCTTTTTTAATTTTAAATTGGAGGTTTCCTTCAATGTCATTTCAGCCTTTTGACGAAGAATTTTATCGTTCGATTTATGGTCTTTCATCGTATCTCATTTGTGGGTTTTAACCATTTTGTACTAAGGGCAGATTTGCTGTTAATTTATGGGTATTTCTTATGCGAAATTCCAAACCCATAAAACATAAGTGGAATTCACAAATATATCTAATTCAATTTAGAATTACAAGAACATAATATTGTTAGCCTCAAAAGCAAACCCACTTTTGTAAAAATATAATTTTGATCAAAAAATGATTAATATTTTATTTAAGAAATTATCTTAATAAAGGATTTAAATCGGATACTCATTTAGCACTTAACCCCCACAGATTTACTAAATTTAAACTATTTTGTAGTTATTTTATAGAATGAAACTCACTATAAAAAATATCATAGTTCCGAGTATCCGATTTAAATCGAATAATTTAAAATTTAGTATTGTAGTAAAAAACAAAGATATAAAATATCTTTATATATATACCAAATATTGTGTATTATATGTATTTTATACTATATTATATGTATTTTATGTGATTTTTGGTAATTGTAAACTATAGAAATAGAAGAGTCGATTTCAACCAAAACCATGTGTAAAAAAAAGGTAATAAAACAGAATGTTTTAGCATCAACTGACACTCAAAAGTTTAAAAACGTGTCATTTGAAGTAAATAGCACAAAAAAAGCGAGCACTAGCTCGCTTTTTTTAACTTTTAACTTTTAACAGTTACCCATTCATAGAGATTAAAAACTCATCGTTTGAAGTGGTGTATTGTATTTTGCTTTTAATGAATTCCATAGCTTCCACAGGATTCATATCAGCCAAATATTTTCTAAGTATCCACATACGTTTTACCGTTTTTGGATCTAGTAATAAATCATCTCTTCGTGTGCTCGATTTAACAAGGTCAATGGCCGGATAAATTCTTCGGTTGGCAATATTTCTTTCCAATTGCAACTCCATATTACCGGTTCCTTTAAATTCTTCAAAAATCACTTCATCCATTTTTGAACCTGTTTCAGTCAACGCTGTGGCAATTATGGTTAATGAACCGCCATTTTCAATATTTCTTGCCGCTCCAAAAAATCTTTTTGGTTTGTGCAATGCGTTGGCGTCAATACCACCCGATAAAATTTTACCCGATGCAGGCGCAACTGTATTATAAGCTCTGGCCAAACGCGTGATGGAATCCAATAAAATAACAACATCGTGTCCGCATTCAACCAAACGTTTTGCTTTTTCTAAAACAATATTGGCAACTCTTACGTGTTTTTCAGCCGGTTCATCAAAAGTGGAAGCAACAACTTCACCTCTTACGCTTCGTTGCATATCTGTAACTTCTTCCGGTCTCTCATCAATCAAAAGAATAATTTGATAAACTTCCGGGTGATTTGAAGCAATTGAATTTGCAATATCCTTCAACAACATCGTTTTACCAGTTTTAGGCTGAGAAACAATCATACCTCTTTGTCCTTTTCCAATCGGACAAAATAAGTCGATAATTCTTGTTGAAAGGGTGCTGTTTTTTCCTGCCAAATTAAATTTTTCTTCAGGAAAAAGTGGTGTTAAATGTTCAAAAGAAACACGGTCTCTAACCACATTCGGATTTAATCCGTTTATTTTTGAAACACGAATTAAAGGAAAATATTTTTCACCTTCTTTTGGCGGTCTTACCACACCTTTTACGGTATCTCCGGTTTTTAAACCGAATAATTTAACTTGTGATTGCGACAAGTAAATATCATCTGGCGATGACAGGTAGTTGTAATCGGATGAGCGTAAAAAACCATAACCGTCCGGCATCATTTCTAACACACCTTCACTTTCAATAATCCCGTCAAATTCATAATCAGGATCTCTAAATCGGTTTCCCGGTTTGCGCGGTCCTTTTTCTCTTTGTTGGTTTGCTTGTGGGTTTCCTTGCTGTTGATTTCCTTGTTGCTGATTTCCTTGCTGTTGGTTCCCTTGTTGTTGGTTTCCTTGTTGTTTAGGCTGTTTAATTGGCTGTTTAGGCTGATTTTGAACTTGTCTTTCTTGTCCGTTTTCAGTAACGTCAACAATTGTTTCAATGCTTTCGGGCTGACTTTCAGTTTCAGTTTTTGATTCTAGTCTTGCAGCTTTTTTAATGGCTACTTTTACCACGCCGGTTCTAATTGCAGGTGTTTCAACAGTTTCAATCGCTGTATTTTCAACAGGAGTAGCTGGTGCAATTTTTATCGCTTTTTTAAAAGGTTTTTTTACTGTAGCAACTTGTTCGGGTGTTGCAGTTTCTTCAACTACAGAAGTTGGAATAGCAGCGAAAAGTTCGGGTGCTTTTTCTTTTTGTGCTTGTGAAGAAGGAAGATTTTTGTTTGTTTTGGGTTGATTTGCTTTTTTTACGATTCTTTTGCGTCTTGGTTTGTCATCGTCAGACAAGGCCTCGTTATTGGTAATTGCTGGAGGGGCAGCGGCTTGAATATCAAGAATTAAATAAACCAAATCCAGTTTTTTTAATTGGCTAAACTTCTTTGCTCCAACGGTTTTAGCAATCTCTTGTAATTCTGAAAGAGATTTATCCTTTAGTTCGGAAATTTCAAACATTATTTAAATATGTAATAATTGTTAGTGAATAAATATGATGATCTTGTTAAATTAAGAATTTCATTTTGAGTTAATCTGGGTGGTGATAATTTTTAGTTGTAGGCCCTGTATATAATTATGTGGTAGGACATTGCAAATATAATAATTTATTTTAGATACTAATCTTTTAATCTTTAAAAATAAAACGTATTTTTGCTTCAATTGGTATAAATATGATTCAAAGAATACAATCGATATATTTATTAATTGCAACACTGCTCTCAGGAGGATTAATTTTCTTTCTTAATTTATGGGTTACATCGCAAGGAACTGAATTTTTCGCATTGGATTCACTAAGTTCAACCAATTTAGTATTGGCAAGTGTTTTTGTATTGTTCATAGCATCGGCCATCCTAACGCTTATCACCATTTTTCAGTTTAAAAAACGACAACTGCAATTTGTTTTAGGACGGTTAGCAATTTTGATTAATTTTATTTTAGTAGGCATTCTCGTGTATTTTACACAAAACTTATCTGGAGAAACGCAAGTTTCAGAGAAGGGTATTGGGTTGCTCATTCCTATCTTTACAATTGTTTTTGTGGCTTTGGCCAACAAAGCAATAAAAAAGGATGAAGAACTCGTGAAATCTGTGGATAGATTGCGATAAACCTACAATCTTTGTATATTTAGTGTGCAGAAACCATTTCAAATTCGTTTGAAATGGTTTTTTTATTTGAAGGGCGTTCCCCTGCGGGTCGGGCTTTCACTACTCGCATTTTTTAGTTGCGAAATGCAACTAAAAAAATGCTCAAACATGCCGCTCAATCCCTAACGCAAATTGATTTACGATTTTGAAAATGGCGTAATCAAATGTTAACCAAATCAAAATTGAGCAATGGCATTTTTTGCGGTTAAAATAGCAATTAGCCAATAATTGATTTATGGTGATTTAAATCTTTGTGAATCATTGTCTTTTTTCTTTGTGAATCTCTGTGTTATAGCTTTTAAGTACAGAGAGTTTCTCGGAGAGCCAAGATTTTCGCAAAGAAATAATTAACCTTTTAGCGAGCCTTGCGTAAGACTTTGCGTCCCTTGCGGTTAAATGCAAATTTTAATTGAATTGATTTTTTATATTTTCTTAATCGTTTTTAACATAGAATACCCAAAAGGAATTACCAATTTAAATATCACTTCTCCAAGGCAGGTTTATGAGTTTTAATTTTTTAAACCTGAAACATTAAACTTTCAAGCCCTTTTTTCAAGTTCTATAATTTCCAAATTGGTAATCGTATCTTCTTGAATTTCAAATCGCAACATCGTTCTTACCGTGTGAAATCCGTATTTTCCTGCAGCGCCAGGATTCATATGCAACAGGTTCAGTTTTTTATCAAACATCACTTTTAAAATATGCGAATGGCCGGTAATAAATAATTTTGGCTTATTTGCAGCCAGTTCATCCTTAACTCTCGGATTGTAATTATTAGGGTAACCGCCAATGTGCGTCATCCAAACAGCAACTTTTTCAATGGTAAACTTATTGTCCAGCGGAAACTCGGCCCGCATCAAAGCATCGTCTATATTTCCGTAAACTGCCCGCAATGGTTTTAGTTTTTTTAGCGCGTCAACCACTTCAAATGAGCCGATATCGCCCACATGCCAAACTTCATCAACCAGTTTCACAAATTTTAAAATCTGGTCATCAATATAACCGTGGGTATCGGAAAGCAATAAAATCTTTTTCATTTGGTTGTTAAATTAGGAACTCACAAATATGGCGTATATTTGCATTTGCACAAAAATAACATTTCAATTGAGATATTTTATCAAATTAGCATATAAAGGAACCAACTATCACGGATGGCAAGTGCAGCCCAACGCGATAACGGTGCAGGAATTATTGAACAAAGCGTTCTCAACCATTTTCCGAACGCCAATTGAAGTTGTTGGTGCCGGAAGAACGGATACCGGTGTGCACGCCGAAGAATTTTTTGCGCATGTGGACATTGAAAATGAATTTAATCCGCAAGAAATTATTTATAAATTAAACGGATTGCTGCCAAATGATATTGTTGTTTACGATATTTTTGAAACCACCGAAAATGCCCATGCGCGTTTTGATGCAACAAGCAGAAGTTATGAATATCGTATTTTCTTGGGGAAAAATCCGTTTTTAACTGAAACCGCCTGGCAGTTAATCACCACAAAATTAGCAGTTGATAATATGAATGAGGCGGCAGAAATCTTAAAAACACACACCAATTTTAAGTGTTTTTCCCGTTCTAATTCCGATGTAAGAACGTATAACTGCAACATTATGCAGGCTGGCTGGAAACAAACAGACCAATTGCTGGTATTTCATATTACGGCCGATCGGTTTTTAAGAAATATGGTGCGTGCCATTGTGGGCACTTTAATAGAAATAGGAAAAGGAAAAATGACTTTGGAAGAATTTAAACAAGTTATTGAAAGTGAAAACAGGTGTAATGCAGGTCCTTCTGCACCAGCGAAAGGATTATTTTTAACGCAGGTTATCTATCCAAAAACAATTTTTAAAAATGAGTAAAAAAGTTACAGGCAACGCTTTTGATGCAAAAATATTTAACCGCTTATTGGGTTTTTCCAGAAAATACCGTATGGAATTTTTTATAGGAACTTTTTCTGCAATACTGCTGTCTATAGTTTCTGTTGCAAAACCTATTTTGTTGCAGGAAATTGTCAATATCTACTTTAAAAATAAGGATAAAGAAGGAATTTTATATTTTTCGTTATTGATGGTTGTTTTTTTAATAGCGGAGGTTTTGTTGCAGTTTGTTTTTATTTATAAAGTGAATTGGCTGGGGCAACATATTATTAAAGACATCAGGGTGCAGCTTAACAAGCATATGCTGCAATTTAAAATGTCGTATTTCGACAATTCTTCTGTTGGAAAATTGGTGACGCGTTTGGTTTCCGACACAGAAACGATTGCGCAGTTTTTCGGACAGGGATTGTTTATGATCATCAGTGATTTGTTAAAAATGTTGGTGGTGGCCATTGTGATGCTTTGGATGAACTGGAGAATGGCGTTGATTGCTTTTATTGTGCTTC
>CAMDPE010000186.1 GCA_945903795.1 Lutibacter flavus
CAGACGATTATATTGATTTTGGAGATAATCACGATTTGACGGGTAATTTTACACTAGAAGCTTGGGTATTACAAACTATTGGGACAACAGGAACTCACACCATAATTTCTAAAGGTGATGCTAGAACAAGTGGAAGCAATCTGAGAGGCTTTAATTTATTTTTAAACAATAGTGTGCCAAATTTAACTTGGTACAACAATTCGGGAGGCGTACTTTTAAATATTGCCTCACCTAACCTAATAACAAATGGCATATGGCATCATATTGCCGCGACCTATGATGGTACTATAGCAAAATTATATGTTGATGGCATAGACGTTATACCAGCAGGAGTTTCATTTTCTTCAATTGCAACAGGAACACAACCCTTTTTAGTTGGCGCTATGTATGATAGCAACACAACAACAGTTCCTAAAAATAATTTCGATGGTTATATTGATGAGGTTCGTGTTTGGGATGTGGCTTTATCGAAACGGCAAATTCGCGAAATGATGAACCAGCGGATTATCCAAAATGGTACGGCCGTAAAAGGAAGAACTATTCCGTTAGACATTACTGAAGGTTTGTTATGGTCCAACTTAAAGGGTTATTATCCTATGAGTGATGGTTACACCGCAAATGACCAATCAAGCAATGCTATAAAAATAAATGGCTCTCCTAAAAACATCACTACAAATCAGCCAAATACAGCACCTTTGCCTTATGAATCTATTTTAGGTGGAGATTGGGATGATGCCACAACTTGGAAAAATAGCACTGTACAATATTTACCATATAGTGTAGGAATTGATGGTTCAACAAAAATTGACTGGAATATTGTAGAAACCAATCATAATATATTCACCACACGTGACATTACGGTTTTTGGCTTAAAAAACAATGTAAATAAGCTTTCTGTAAATGCTTCCAACAGTTTGGAAGTACTCTACTATTTGTTAATAAATGAAAAAATAGATTTAATAGGCGAATCCCAATTAATTCAAAGTAAAGAAAGTACTTTTGATGCAAATAGTCTTGGTGTTATAGAAATAGACCAACAAGGCGAAGGCAATAGATACCGATATAATTATTGGTCGATGCCGGTTTATACAGATACCGATGGAATAATGGGAAAACATACAACCATTTTTGCATCATTAAGAAATGGTACAATCCCAAGCAGCCCAGGAATAATTACCTTTAACAACTCGGGTTATGATGGTGCTACCTCTCCATTTACTTTAAGCACCTATTGGATGTATAAATATGCAAATTCTGGAGGCGGTTACAGTGCTTGGAATCAAATTCGCAGTACAGGAAAAGTATATGCAGGACAAGGATTTACGATGAAAGGACCAGGAGCTCCAGGTTCATCGGCACAAAACTATGTGTTTGTGGGCAAACCAAATAATGGAACTATTGAATTAACCGTGGCTAAAAATAATGATTATTTGGTGGGAAATCCATACCCATCAGCTTTAGATGCCTACCAATTTCTTGATGATAATAGTCCTACAGGTACAGCTTCAATTACCGGAACAATATATTTTTGGGAACATTACGGTGGAAATACGCACAATTTAGCGGGTTACCAAGCGGGTTATGCTACATTATCAAAAAGTGGCGGTGTTCAGGCTTCTTCATTTCCTGGCTTGGGTGGTGGTATTTCAGCAAAAGGAGCACCAAAACAGTTTATCCCAGTCGGCCAAGCGTTTTTTGTGGTGGGCGAAGCCGTTGATGGCGGCCAAATTCAATTTAACAATGGGCAGCGTGGTTTTAAAAGAGAATCTTTAGGTGAAACATTATTTATGAAGTCAAACAATACTAAATCAAAAAACAATAGTATTGAAGCCGAAGACTTAAGGCCAAAATTCAGGATTGGTTTTGATGCCCCTAAAATAAGCCACAGACAATTGTTGCTCACCATTGATGAAAAGGCAACACTTGCCGTAGATTGGGGATATGACGCAGAAATTTACGAAGTTTTTGTTGATGATATGTATTGGATGTTGAACAATAAAAAATATGTGATTCAGGCAACCAATGAGGTAGGATTGAACTCAGAAGTGCCTTTAGGTATTCAACTCTCAAAAACAGGCGTAGTATCGGTTAAAATAGATGCGTTAGAAAATGTTGATAATGACATCTCGGTTTATTTAAAAGACAAATTAACAGGAGAGTCTTTTAATATGAGGGATAAACCTGTACAATTGAATTTAACCGCGGGAAAATATACAGACAGGTTTGTGATTGTTTTTAAAATGCAAAAATTGGTAGCTGAAGATGTGAAAACAGAAATATTGATTCCGGATTTAGCACAACCCATAATTGAAGGTATTCACGCTTATATGGACAACGCCAATGGGGAGCTGCAAATAAAAAATAACAGCACCGAAGAAATTTTGAGCGTAGTTTTAATAAATTCTTTGGGACAAACTATTAAAACCTGGAATTCCAATTTCAACATAAGAACCATTTCTTTGCCTATCAGTGCTGCCACAGGTATTTATTTAGTGCAAATAAACACCAAAACGGGTAAATCGGTTAAGAAAATTAACGTGGAATAGAAAAGGTTTAAAACTCAAGGGTGAAAGTTTCTTTTGTCTTGGGGTAAAATATAATATCAATGCCTAAATTATATCAAATTATGTAGATGTAATTTAGGCATTGATATTTAAAAAAACTTATAACTTGAATTTTCAACTTACAACAAATCAACCTTCCTTTCCTTCGGAAAATCCTATCCCGTTTTTAGTACGGGAGGCTGGGGATAGATACTTCTATTTAAAAGCAGAAATCCCCGTAATATCCATACCTGTAATGAGTAAGTGAATATCGTGTGTTCCTTCATAAGTAATCACACTTTCTAAATTCATCATATGGCGCATAATGGAATATTCACCTGTAATTCCCATTGCACCAAGTATTTGACGGGCTTCACGCGCAATATGGATCGCCATATCAACATTGTTTCTTTTCGCCATAGAAATTTGGGCTGTTGTTGCCCTGTTTTCATTTTTTAAAACGCCCAAACGCCAGGTTAACAACTGTGCTTTGGTGATTTCAGTAATCATTTCCGCCAATTTTTTTTGTTGCAATTGCATTCCGGCAATCGGTTTGTCAAACTGAATGCGTTGTTTGGCGTAACGCAAAGCGGTGTCGTAACAGTCCATGGCAGCACCAATGGCGCCCCAGGCAATGCCATAACGTGCAGAATCCAGGCAACCAAGCGGAGCACCCAATCCATCTTTGTTTGGCAAAATATTTTCTTTCGGAATCTTCACATTGTCGAAAATCAACTCTCCGGTTGCAGAAGCGCGTAACGACCATTTATTATGCGTTTCTGGTGTTGAAAATCCAGCCATACCGCGTTCCACCAACACGCCTTTTATTCTTCCTTCTTCATTTTTGGCCCATACTACAGCAACATCTGCAAAAGGGGCATTTGAAATCCACATTTTAGCGCCGTTCAGCAAATAATAATCGCCCATATCTTTAATATTAGTGGTCATACCACCCGGATTGGAACCGTGATCGGGCTCAGTCAATCCAAAACAACCTAAAAGTTCACCGCTAGCCAGTTTTGGCAAATATTTTTGTCGTTGCGCTTCGTTGCCATATTTCCAAATAGGATACATCACCAAAGAAGATTGCACAGAAGCCGTTGAACGAACTCCGGAATCTCCACGTTCAATTTCTTGCATAATCAATCCGTAAGAAATTTGATCCAGTCCGGCACCACCATATTCTTCAGGAATATAAGGTCCGAAAGCGCCAATTTCAGCCAAGCCGGAAATAATGGATTGTGGGAATTTTGCATTTTGCGCTGCTTCTTCAATAATTGGGGAAACTTCTCTTTTCACCCATTCTCTTGCAGCATCGCGCACTAAAATATGTTCTTCCGTTAACAATTCATCCAATTGATAATAATCCGGAGCCTGAAATAAATCTTGTGACATTTGGTTTTATATTTTGTTGATTACAAATTTAGCAATTAAAATCTTTTATTCCCTACATTTGTGTTAATGAAATTTACACTTGGAAAAGACGAAAAATTAAAAAGCCGCAAATTAATTGAGCACTTGTTTGCGGAAGGAAAACGCGTAAAATCATTTCCTTTACAGTTGATTTATCTGCAAATCAGCCACGATTCTGAGTTTCCCGTAAAAGTCGGATTTTCAGTGCCAAAACGAGTGGTAAAACTTGCTGTTGACCGAAACAGGATTAAAAGGATGATACGCGAAGTGTATCGTTTAAACAAATATTTAATTGCTGAAAACATAAAAGAACCCTATATTTTTATGCTGATTTATACCGATAAAGCGGAACCAAAATATACCGATTTAGAGGAAATGTTCAAAAAAGTTTGTGTCAAATTTTTAAGTAAAATTAAAGAAGATGGGCAAAATTAAAAAATGGGGCTTAGGTGTTTTTGTTGGATTGACACTTTTGGTGACCACTGCATTTCAATCCGATTTTTTTGAAATTGCCAAGCAAATCGACATTTACACAACACTGTTTAAAGAGCTCAATATGTATTATATTGATGAAGTGAATCCGGCAAAATTGTCGAAAAAAGCCATCAGTTCCATGCTCGAAGGCTTGGATCCTTACACGCGTTATTACGACGAGCAAGGCGTTGAAGATGCTCGAATTGCCGCCACCGGTGAATATGGCGGAATTGGCGTTGTGACCCGTTATAAAAATAACAACTTAACCATTCGTGAACTGCTTAAAAATTCTCCTGCGGAAAAAGCAGGAATCAAACCGGGCGACAAAATTTTAAAAATTAACGATATTGAAGTCGGGGATTTTGATGAAACCGGCGTTGCTGCATTGTTAAATGGCTTGCCAAACACCAAAGTAAACCTTCAAATTGAACGTCAGAACAAAAAAATGGAGCTGTCTGTAGTTCGTGGAAAAATTACGGTAAATCCTGTTCCATATTTTACGATGCTCGATAATGAAGTTGGTTATATTTCCTTCACCACTTTCAATGAAAAAGCGGCCTATGAAGTTAAAAAAGCTTTTCTGGATTTGAAAGAGCAAGGTATGAAAAAACTTATTATTGACGTGCGCGGCAATCCGGGCGGATTACTTAATGAAGCGGTTTCCATTGCCAATTTTTTTATTCCGAAAGATAAAATTGTGGTGACGACAAAAGCAAAAGTTGAAAAATGGAGCGACACGTTTAAAACATTGCAGGCACCAATGGATTTAGAAATTCCCATAGCCATTTTAATTAATAATCGTTCTGCTTCGGCTTCAGAAATTTTGGCGGGCTCGCTGCAGGATTATGACAGGGCCGTAATTATTGGTGAACGATCCTTTGGCAAAGGACTGGTACAACGTTATTTACCGCTGTCTTACGGAACGCAAATGAAAATTACCATTTCCAAATATTATACGCCAAGTGGCCGATGCATTCAGGAATTGGACTATACCAACACCGACGAAAAGGGCAATGTTCCAAAATTTTCAAAAAGCACAGAAACCTATAAAACTGAAAAAGGAAGAACCGTTTATGGCGGTGGCGGTATTTTTCCAGATGTCGAAATAGAAAAACCAACAACCACAAAAACTACCGAAATCCTGTTGAATTCCGACGCGTTTTTTAATTTCGCCACCCAATATTTTTACGAAAATCCAACAATTGCTGAACCTTCAAAATTTAAGTTAGTGGATGCAGATTATGCTTCATTTATACGTTATTTAGATAAAAATCAGGCTGCCTTTGA
This sequence comes from Lutibacter flavus, assembly GCA_945903795.1. Classification (GTDB taxonomy): domain Bacteria; phylum Bacteroidota; class Bacteroidia; order Flavobacteriales; family Flavobacteriaceae; genus Lutibacter; species Lutibacter flavus_A. The sequence continues at coordinate 5,718 of CAMDPE010000186.1, forward strand.
AACAAAAACAGAAGCCGAATTTAAAAAAGCACTGGAAACAGCTTCCGAAGAAAATTTAAATGGAAATTTATCTAAAAATTATTCGGAACTTTTAACCGTTATTCAACAGGAAAAATTCAAGGAATTGGATAAAAACAAGGAAGAAATCATCAATAATTTATCCGAAGAAATTATTAAACGCTATTATTATGCGGAAGGTGTTTTTCAGCAAAAAGCAATATTTGACAACACCATTTTAAAAGCTGTTTCTATATTAAATAATTCTAAAGAATACAGTAAAATAGTTAGCCAATCAGTTAAATAGATAATTTTTAATTTACATAATTGCACCGATAATCGAATAAACAGATAATCATTACCTTTACCCACCAAAACCAAATAAATGAAAAATACAAAAATAAAAGAAAGAACGCGTGCGCAGGAATCGTCTGGCGCAATTGAGCGGTTATATATTTCTATGCGTCATATGTTTACCAGAGGTTTTTACAAACCTATGGGAATTTCTGGGGAGACTTTAAGGGAATCTTTATTATTGCTTCGACCTGAAATTTATGGGACCATTGCTGAAGAGAAAGTGGAATTAAATGGATTGATTTATGTGATTGAAAGGCTTCCTATTGGCATTGAAGAATGTCAGTTTATCAATTTAACTTCTGAAGAAGGCTACGGAAAATCGCATTTTAAAGCCATTGTTCCACCGAAAAGAAAAAGAAATTGTTACCGAATAGATAAAGACCAAATGAATATTGAGGTTACTCGTGGAAGATCGGAAATCTATGATGTTTTAACGCATTTAACATTTTTATTCATTGAATCCCATAAAATAGCAAATAAAGTGTTGATCAGTGAGGGCAATGAAACCAATAGAGAATGGAAAAA
>CAMDPE010000187.1 GCA_945903795.1 Lutibacter flavus
ACGCAGTTTTCTCCATTGGCTCATAATGTAACTTCTACCACGGCCAGCAAATCAATTACGTTGGAAAAGGGAATTGCTTATTATTGGCGGGTAAAAGCCACAGACAGCAAAAGTGCAGCAAGCAATTATTCAGCTACTTATAATTTTTATACAGAAGGTGTTGGTGTCACAAACCATTTGCCATTTTCACCGGTATTGGTGAGTCCGGCTTTAAATTCGGTACAAACTACAGCAAACGTAAACTTACAATGGTCAGCAAGCGATGTTGATGCCAGTGACGCTTTAACGTATGATGTTTATTTTGGAACTGCCAATCCGCCAACAGTTGTCACCTCAGCAAATCAAAATGCCGCCACTTTAACCAAAACTGTTACGGCATCAACAACCTATTATTGGAAAGTGGTGGTGAAAGACGGCAAAGGCGGACAAACAGTCGGGCAAGTTTGGAGTTTTACAACGGATTAGTTTTTTAGCAGTGAATATCATTGCTCTCCATTACCTCTTTAAATAAATTAGCCTAAATGATGGTTCTAAAATCCATCATTTAGGCTAATTTTATTTAGTGATATATTATAAATAAGATAAGAAATAGGTGGGTTTTAATTTTTTATTTTTTTTGCAAACGATAAACTAATTATATAAATTTTAAAAGTGCATATTCTTCAGCGTTTTACTTTAATAGCTTTATTAAGGATTAAAATGATTTTTAAATCGTCCCTTTGAAATATTCTTTTTTTATTGGGTGACTTATGGACCTATCAAATTCAACTTCAGAGACAAGTTAAGACTTATTATAATCTATCTTACAGAACTACTATAATTTATATTTCTGTGTTATCTATCGGTTTTAGTTTGCCACAATATTAAATAAAAAACCACCAGATTTTTTCTGGTGGTTTTTATTAATTAATTTAAAGTATACCTAATATATTATTGATTTTGTGTTAAAACAACATCAGTTGTAAAAGGATTTCCAAATAAAGTTTGCTTTAAGGTATATGAAAATTCATTGATACAAGAACCATCATAAACTCCTGTACCACCAACAGCAGACCAAGAGTTATCTCCAACAATTTTAATTGTGTTGTCTGTATTTATGGTTAAAACTCCTGAATAAATATAAAGACCTTCATAACCGGCATCACCAGTAACCCAAGCAATAAAATTTGGACCCCAAGCGCTGTCAATCGTAAATTGATTGGTTGTTCCTGCTACAGGAGTTAATGTTGCTGTGTATTCTGTTGCAGCTTCAGCAAAAGCTGATGGTCTTGCAGTATAAGTTCCGGCAATAGATTTAGCACTTGTAGTTACTGAAACCTTTACAGGGCTTGGAGATAAAAAGTTATCCGCGGACATTTGAACTGCATATACATCATAAGTTGTTGCATTACAAAGATCACTTAGGCTAACAGAAATTGGTGATCCATTTAAAACGAAATTACCTTTTTTTATCAATCCTGTGGCACTTCCACTGTAAACATTATTACTTGTTGGTGCTGCACTTCCGCCTTCCACAACCACATAATAACCTTTACCTTCTCCACTTATATTATAAGTAAAATTAAATGTGGAACTCGTAATATTAGAAGATCCCAATGTTATTGCTGTAGGGAATTTATAGGAAGCCGGTGTATAATTGGTTTCGGCTTCTGGCGATTCACAGGAAATTCCTATCACAAAGAGCAATAGTAAAAATCCTATTTTATATATTGTATTTTTCATTAATTTAAGTTTTTAATTATTAAAATTCAATAGTTTCAGTATATTGACGCAATACAGCACCACCTTGATACAGCGTATAGTTTACTGTCATTTTATTTAGACAAGAAAAGTATTGGCCATTAGCGCTAATGGAATATGTCGGTTGTGGACCACCATTCCATGTGGTATCTGCTAAGTATTGTTCGGCAATTGTAAATACCCCGGTTACTGGATCCATTATAACAATAACAGGTTCGCTGTCAACTACAACTTCGTCCCAATATCCGCTAGTTAACCAACCAAAGGCGATACCATTCATTAAAAGGTTTGTGCCATCAAATGATGTTGTTATTTTAGTAGGATTTGGACCTTGAGTTCCTGATGCATTATCAGTACCAATCCAAGCTATTCCATCTAAATCTGCAAACGTAAAAGCGCAGTCATCGTCAGTTAGTGTTACAACTATTGATTTATTAAATGAATCAGGACCTGGTAAACCAACAGAAACAGATGAATTTGTTAAAGCAATATTTAATACTTTATTGCCATCTTCCATTAAATTATCAATTGGTATAATAATGATTTTAGCATTTAATTCACCAGCGGCAAATGTTAGCTTATTTGAGCTACCAACAACAGTATAATGTACACCTTCAATTGCGGTATCAGATGATATCGTAAAGTCTACTGTCACAGCTGTTGTTGCATTTGCAAGTGTATTTGCATAATTTACAGTAATTTCAATAGGAGTTGTATTACTCTCAAGAACTGTAATTGGACTGGCATCCTCCAATGCAACAAAGGCATCATCAGGAAAACTCAAAGGCGTAAAGACCGTGTCATTTTCATCACAAGAAATAGCAAAAAACGCTACTACTGCAATATATATGAATGATTTGAATATTTTTTTCATTTTATTTAAGTTTAAGATTTTGTTGGATTAATTGCCATATCCTGGGTTTTGTACCATATTAGGGTTTAAATTCATTTCCCCAACAGGAATTGGTGATTGAAAACGATAATCGCCTACCGGTAAAGTTTTATTTACGGCAGGAACTCCAGTACCATCGGCAAAATGACCAAAATCAGATCTTTGAATAGCTAACCCTTTTCTTTTTAAGTCACTAAACCTAGATCCTTCAAAAGCAAGTTCTAAACGTCTTTCTTTTGCAATAGCATCTTTAAGGGCACTTCCAACTTCACTACCAGTTGTAAAGCCTGTATATCTTTTAGATCTTACAGCATCTAATGCCGCTCTTGCAGCAACATCCTGACCACCTATTTCAGACAATGCTTCCGCTTTTATAAGCTGCACTTCAGAGGCTCTTAAAATTTTTGCATCGACAACCCCAAGTGACGTTGTTGTTGTACTAGAATACCATTTCTTTACGTGGTTGTAATTATTTCCTGCAAATAGGCTTGTTTCAAAATAGGCTGTTTTTCTAATATCGATAGCATCGTATTGTTGAAAAAAGGCATAGTCTGGAACATATTCATCTTTAATACCGCCAGCAGTTTGGTTGTATGGAACACCTAATGTTACATTGCTGGTATTGTCATTTTGTAATTTAAAGATAACATCATCAGTTTGTGTGTCATTCCATATTCCTACAAAATTGGCCCTTGCACCAACAACAGCAGTTACTGCGCTAGCGGCATCTGCAGCCTCTGGATATTTACCCATATGTAAGTAAACATTAGCTAAAATACCATTTACAGCATCTTTGCCAATTTGAAATTTACCATTGTCTGCATTAATTAAAGTAACAGCTTCTGTTAAATCTAAAACCAAGTTGGTATAATATTCAGTAACAGTTATTCTTGCAGGTAATGCATTCACATCTGGTACTGTTACATAAGGCATTGCCAATGACGCACCTGCATCTGATGATTGCGTTGGTATTTTAGCAAAATACCGCGCAATATCAAAATGAGCCAATGCTCTAATTGCCAAAGCTTCACCTTTCATATTATTTTTGAAAGCGCCATCTTCTAAAACATTAATGTTTAATAGAATGAAATTAGTGTTTTGAATAACTCGGTAGGCTTGTGCCATATAATTACCAAATCCTGAATTTGGATTGTATGCCCAATCATGTCTAAATTGTTGGCTAAATCTTCCTTCTTGACTTATTAAAAGGTTATCAGTAGTTACGTCAAAACCTTGAAGGTCTCCACCGTAATAGCTTGCGGATAGCATAGCCCTGTAAGCACCTCTTACGGCGTTTGAAAAATCTCCTTCATTTCTAAATGCCGCATCCGCTGCAACACTAGATGTAGGGAAAGTTTCTAGCTGCTTTTCACAAGAAGTGAAAGAAGCCATTATTATAAGTAATAATAAATATTTTTTCATTTTTCTACTTTTTTAAAATTTAATATCAACACCAAATACATATGATGATAACGTTGGATAACTATTTAAACTATATTCACCAGGAATAAGATTTCTTGTGGAAGAGTCAACATTTGATTCTGCTGATCCAATACCAACTTCAGGATCTCCTTTGTAATTTGGAGCGTATGTCCATAAATTTGTTCCAGAAACATAAAGTTTTATTTCAGTTACAGGTGTATTCTTTAAAAATTTAGATGGGAATTGATACCCAACCTGAAGGTTTTTTAATCTAATAAAATCCCCTTTTTGTAAGAATCTAGTACTAGTTCCATTAGCTTCATTTCTAAGCGGGTTATTTGCAGTTGGGTCAGGTAAAACATTTACATCACCTGGTTGTTGCCAATAATTCCAGGCATCAACTCTTTGATTGCTTGTTGCTCCTGTACCATCTGACAACAATTGTTGTTCAACTGTATTATAAATGTAATTACCAGCTTTGTAATATAAGTCGGCATTTAAATAGATACCTTTATAAGTCATATTTGTATTTATTCCACCATCAAGCTTTGCGAATGGAGATTTACCGTTTAAAAAGACTTCATTACCACTAGATTTCGTCGTTACGTTATCATTTACATCTAAAAATAACGCTTGACCATTTGCAGGGTTTACTCCCACATATCTTGTTAGGAAAAATGAGTGAACATCTTCCCCAATTCTAAGACCTGTATAGTTATTTGTTGCAGTGAATAAATCGTTCTCATCAACTAGCTTAACAACTTTGTTGTCATATAAACTTAAACTACCTCCTATATTCCATCTAAAGTTTTCATTTCTAATAACATCGGTTCTTAATTCAAACTCGAAACCAGAATTTTCAATTTCACCAATATTTTTGGTAATTGAACCTCCTCCTTGAGTTGAAGTAATTGGCACATCAAGTAATAAGTTGGTAGTGTTTCTTTTATAATATTCAAATACACCTGTAACTTTACTATTGAATAATGCAAATTCTAATCCTGCTCCTAAAGTGAAATTTTCTTCCCAACCTAGGTTTGGATCTCCAAATTGATTAGGGGCAGATGAATTTTGACCATTATAAGATCCAAATCCATATAAGGTTTTAGATGGGTTTAGACCAATTCTGTCATTTCCGGACGTACCAGCAGATAATCTTAATTTTAATAGATTGACTGTATTACTTAGGTCACCAAAGAATTTTTCATTATGAATATTCCAACCAGCACTTGCACCCCAAAATACACCATATTTTGTATTTGCTCCAAATCTTGAAGATCCATCACGTCTTACAGTAGCATTAAGAATATAGGTGTCATTATATACATAATCTGCACTTGCAGCTAATGAAAACAATCTATTGGTTGAATTATTTCCTGCTATTCTACTGGCCGTTGGTGTTGAACCAGCACTGATTGTTGTTGGACCGTTAATAACATATCCTTCTTTACCAGTTGTATAAGACTCATAGTTATTTTGTTGATACTCAGACAATACGGTTAACGAAAAATCATGTTTGTCATTAAATGTTTTAGCGTAAGTAATTTTATTTAAGAAATCGGAAGTCAAAGATGATGAGTTAAAAGCATTTGCAGTTCCGGTTGGTTTTCCATAGAAAATTAAATCCAGTGCCGATCCAGCATGAAGGATATTACGGCTTATTCTTTGATTATAACTTCCGTTTAATGAAAAGCTATAAGTTAAACCTTCCATCAATCTCATATCAGCAGTAAAGGAGCCTACCCATCTATTATCTGTATCATTGTTCTCATTTGCTCTTACTTGTTCGGCTGAGCTTAACCCTTGATGTGTTGGGTTATAGGTTGGCATACCTCTTAAATCATTGATAAAATCTCCATTACTGTCTAATTTATAAAGAGGTTCATACGCGTTAAAACTAAATCGACCAACAACAGGATTTTGAATATTGTTACGGTCTCTAGGATCTTGATCATTTGAAGTTGAAAAGCCAAGTTTTGTAGATAATTTCAACCATTCACGAGCATCATAATCAATGTTTAATCTAGCTGAGGTTCTTTCAAATGCTTTCTCAATTCCTTCAATGATACCTGTATCGCTGTCATTTGCAACAGACAGAAAATAACTTAATTTATCTTCTCCACCAGTTACAGAAAAATTCAGCGAAGTTATTTGAGCTTGTTTTAATAAATCATCGCTCCAGTTATGATCATTGGCCAATAATTCATTCCATTTTGCTTCATCGGTTATTGTTGATCCAACACCTACACCAATTGCTCTCTCATATTCTAATTTTTCTTGGGCATTCATCACCCTAAAGTTTCTTTTTATTTCATCAGCTACGCCAACTTTAGATGAAAATTTGAAAACAGCATTGGAATTTTTCTTACCTGTTTTAGAAGTAATTAAAACAACACCATTAGCACCACGTGCACCATAAATTGCTGTACTTGCAGCATCTTTTAAAACACTCAAAGAACTTATATCGGATGGATTTATACCAATAATGTCATCCTCACCAACTTG
>CAMDPE010000188.1 GCA_945903795.1 Lutibacter flavus
GCTAATCCACCAATACCGTTTTTCGCCATAATCCTTTCTGAATTGCTGGTAACGAAAATCCTCACCTTTTCCCAAATTTCGAAGGCCCAAATAAATGGAAAGACGTAAACCCCAAACTGTCAATAAGGTTAAAACAATTAATTTTCGTGTTTCAAGTCCGTCTGTTTTATAGAAATAAAAGACACCCGCAATCACAAAACCCAATCCCCAAAAAGGATCAACAATACTTGCGTTTTTTAAAAATACGCTCACCAGCCAAAGCAACGTCATTGCCATTACAATGATCAATAATCCGAAAAAATAAATCTCTAAATAGCCCATTATTTAAATCGAGGGTTTTAACTTTTTATGAATTAATATAAAAATAATCCGTTTTTAAAATCTACGCAAAAATATACAATGTTTAATTATTAGTTATTATTATTAAACAAAATAATTATATATTTGCAAAATAATTTTTCCAATAATATAAAAATAGTGAATAAATTATTAAGAAGAAAATATCTCAAAATTAAGTGACAGGAATGAGTTAATTTCTTTGTAAATTTAAATTATGAAAATATTACTTACCGGAACCACAGGTTACATAGGAAAAAGATTATTACCAATTCTGCTTAAAGAAGGCCATGAAGTTATTTGTTGCGTGCGAGACAAAAAACGAACAGATTTAAGCAATTTTGATGGTGAGAATATAAAAATTATTGAACTCGATTTTTTGGACGAGAAATCGTTAGATATTATTCCCAAAGACATTGATGTAGCCTACTATTTAATACATTCAATGTCGGTAAGCACCGATGATTTTGATACTCTGGAAGAAATTTCTGCCAATAATTTCAGAAACAGCATTCAAAAAACAAAGGTAAAACAGGTAATTTACTTAAGCGGGATTGTAAATGAGGCCGAATTGTCGAAACATTTAAGTTCCAGAAAAAATGTAGAAGATATTCTTGGATCGGGGACTTACAATTTAACCACCTTGCGAGCTGGAATTATTGTGGGTTCAGGAAGTGCTTCTTTCGAAATTATGCGTGATTTGGTCGAAAAACTGCCAATTATGGTTACGCCAAAATGGCTAAACACAAAATCGCAACCCATCGCCATAAGAAATGTGCTGGAATTTTTGAAAGGCGTCATGTTAAATGAATATACTTATAATAAGAGTTTTGATATTGGCGGTCCGGAAATTTTCACCTACAAGGAAATGCTATTGACTTTTGCCGAAGTTCGCAATCTGAAGCGAACCATTATCACATTGCCTATCATGACGCCAAAACTGTCTTCGTATTGGCTATATTTCGTGACATCAACTTCCTACAAACTGGCCATAAACCTAGTAGACAGTATGAAAGTTGAAGTGATTTGCAAAGAAAATGACTTGGCAGAGCGTCTTAACATAAAATTAATACCTTATAAAGAAGCTGTTAAGCTTGCTTTTGACAAAATTGACCAACAAGATGTGATTTCAAGTTGGATTGATGCGCAATCGAGTAATGTACTTTCTAAAGGAATTTCCAATTTAATTGAAGTGCCCACTTTCGGTTGTTTTCAGGACAAGCGTGAAAAAGCAGTTAGAAACGAAAAGGAAACGGTTGATAAAATTTGGGCGATTGGTGGAGAAAATGGCTGGTACTACGGTAACTTTTTGTGGGCAATGCGCGGATTTATGGACAAACTTTCAGGAGGAATTGGTTTAAGAAGGGGACGAAAAAGTCATACCAAACTTTCTGTTGGCGATGCACTCGACTTTTGGCGGGTTTTATATGCCGATAAAAAGGAAAAAAGATTGCTACTTTATGCTGAAATGAAACTTCCCGGCGAAGCCTGGCTAGAGTTTAAAATAGAAAATAATATCCTTTATCAAACAGCAACATTTAGGCCGTTAGGACTTTGGGGTAGAATTTACTGGTATTCGGTTTTGCCGTTTCACGGACTTATTTTTAAAGGAATGCTCAATAAATTAACGGAATAAACGATGGGATTTTACCAATTTAAACAAACGCAAAAAATACAAGGAAACATTGATGATGTATGGAATTTCATCTCGTCTCCTGCCAATTTGAAGAAAATTACGCCAGATTATATGGGTTTCGACATTACTTCGGGTGATTTGCCAGAAAAAATGTATGCGGGAATGATTATTTGCTATAAAGTAAGTCCGCTTTTGGGAATTAAAATGAACTGGCTCACAGAAATTACCCAGGTTAACGAAAAGCGATTTTTTATTGATGAACAACGCGTTGGTCCTTACAAAATATGGCACCACCAGCATCATATTGAACCAATTGAAGGCGGTGTTTTAATGACGGATATTGTTACGTATCAGCCACCAATGGGTTTTTTGGGTTCTATCGCAAACACGCTGATTATCAGAAATAAACTGAATGAAATTTTTGATTACAGAAGAAATGTGCTCAACGAAATTTTTGGAGAACTGAAATAATTTTATTGCAGCATTTTTATGGCCGCTTCGGCACAACGCTCGCCATCCATAGCAGCAGAAACAATACCGCCGGCATAACCTCCGCCCTCTCCGCAAGGAAAAAGTCCGGCAATTTCCGGATGCTCTAAATTTTCTTTTCGAGGAATATTTACCGGTGAAGAAGTTCTGGATTCAACCCCAACCACATTTGCTTCTTCGGTATAAAAACCTTTCATTTTTTTTCCGAATTCCATAAATCCTGTTCTCAGCCTTCCTCCTATCATTTTTGGCAATAAAGAATGCAACGGCGCCGATTTTAATCCAGGCTGATAAGAAGTTACATTCAAACTTGAAGATAATTTACCTTCCACAAAATCGGTAAGTCGTTGTGCAGGTGCAGCCTGACTTCTTCCGCCTGCCAAAAAAGCCAGTTTTTCTAAATCTTTTTGAAATTCCAATCCTTTCAAAACACCAAATTGCTCGTATTTGTACAAATCTTTATCGGAATTTATTTCCACCACAATGCCCGAATTTGCAAACTTGCTGTTCCGTCTTGAAGGCGACATACCGTTTACCACCACTTCCCCATTTGCCGTTGCGGCCGGCACAATAAATCCGCCCGGACACATACAAAATGAATAAACACCTCTTTCATTTACTTGATGCACAAGACTATAAGCAGCAGGCGGCAATAATTCATTTCTTTCACCTTCACAATGGTATTGAATAGAATCTATAATTTGCTGAGGATGTTCAACCCGAACGCCCATAGCAAAAGACTTGGCTTTTAAGGAAATATTTTTTCTGTGCAATAAATAATAAATGTCACGTGCTGAATGTCCGGTCGCTAAAATCAGCGCTTCAACAGGCATTTCAGTATCATTTTGTAATTTTATGGCCTGAATTTTATTGTTTTTGATGATAAAATCGACAACCCTGCTTTCAAAATGAATTTCACCACCGTATTTAAGAACAGTTTCTCTGATGTTTTCAACAATTTTCGGCAATTTATTGGTGCCAATATGCGGATGTGCATCAACCAAAATTTCTTCGGTGGCGCCGTGAAAAACAAAATTTTCGAATACGCGACGAACATCGCCTCGTTTTAAGCTTCTGGTATATAATTTTCCATCAGAATAAGTTCCTGCACCGCCTTCGCCAAAACAGTAATTGGAATCTTCATCAACAATATGAAACTGGTTGATTGCCCTCAAATCTCGCCTTCTTTCCTTCACTTTTTTTCCGCGTTCCAACACAATAGGTTTGTAACCCAATTCAATGCAACGCAGTGCGGCAAACATTCCTGCCGGTCCAAAACCGATGATATGGATTTCTTTGGCAGAAGAAACATCCTTAAATTCGAAGGAATATTCAGAAGATTCAGGCAATTGCTCGAGAATATAAATGGCGACTTTATAATTAAAAAAAATTTCAGACTTTCGGGCATCAATAGATTTTCGCAACACTTTTACGGCGTCGATGTCTTTTTCAGCAATATTAAGAAAACGCGCTGCCTTTTTCTTTAAAATACCTTCAAGTTTTTCCTCTTGAATAGAAATCCGAAGCTGTATGTTTTTAATCATAAGTGCAAAAATACTCAAATTTCGAAGAAAAAGCTACTTGCTCATCATCGTTTTTATTTCAGTATTAATCGGGTAATTTGCCAAATCAATTTTTTGTCATTTAATGCATACTGCAATATTGTTTCAAGATTTCTAAACAGTAATTATCTCAGATTTAATTCCATTATTAAAACTGAAAATAAATAAACTGTTCCCCGCTTCCTTGTGCAATGGCGATCAACAAAAACATAATAGCCCAAACAACGCCCAAAATCCAAGGAGAAGTTTTTAAAGAGACCTCTTTTAATGATGTATTTCTCATAAACCAATGACTAAAAAACATTAAGGATATTAACGTAAATACTTTTATGATATCGAAATTCTGCAATATTTTTTCACCATCAGGATTCATAAAAAGCATTGAACTTAGCATATTCTTTGCAGTTGAAAATTCCCGTGCCCTAAAAAATACCCAGGTAAAATTTACGCAAGTAAAAGTGATGAAAGCCAAGAAAATTGCATTCCACGCTGTAATTTTGAACGGCAAATATTGCCTTTGCAATCTTTCTAAAATTAAAAAAGTGCCATGCAATCCGCCCCAAACCACAAATGTCCACGCAGCGCCGTGCCACAATCCGCCTAAAAGCATCGTAATCATAAGTGCGGCATACATTCTTGTTACGCCATAGCGATTTCCACCTAAAGGGATGTACAAATAATCTTTTAACCAAGAAGACAACGTGATATGCCATCTTTTCCAAAAGTCTGAAAATCCGAGCGATGCGTAAGGATACTTAAAGTTATCCGGCAGCCAAATTCCAAGCATTAAAGCAATTCCTATGGCGCAAGTGGAATACCCTGCAAAATCAAAAAATATTTGACCTGAAAAAGCGAGTGTACCTGCCCAAGCATCTAATCCATTTAAAATTGACTTTGAACCAAATACTTCATCTGAAGTGTCTGACAGCATCGTATCAGCCAACACCACTTTTTGAAACAAACCAATGGTCAATAAAAACAAACCCCAAATAAACTGGTTTACAGTTGCTTTTTTCTCTTCATAGAATTGTGATATTAAATCACCGGCTCTTACTATTGGACCGGCAACCAATTGAGGAAAAAAGGTAACATAAAGCGCGAAATCTAAAAATGTTTTTGCCGGTTGCGTTTTTCTGTTATAAATATCTATGGTATAAGACATGGTTTGAAAGGTGTAAAATGAAATTCCCATTGGCAAAATAATGTCCATTTTTAGCGGATGGTAATAGATATCTACTGAATTTACTAGTGCGGTGAAATTTTCCAACAAAAAATTTCCATACTTGAAAAAAGCCAAAAAACCAAGGTTTACGGACATGCTCAAGAGCAACCACAGATTTCTATTTTTTTGATTTTCTTCTTGGGCCAATTTATTTCCGGCAATCCAATCTATCATTGTGGAAATCCAAAGTAAAATAACCAAAGGCGGATTCCAAAGTCCGTAAAATACGTAACTAACAAAAAGCAGCATTCTTTTTTTATTGACCCAACTGAAAAGTTTTGCATAATAGAAAATCAAAACAACAACCAGAAATATGACGAAACTTAATGAATTGAATAACATAACTAGTTGATTTTATAATTGGTTAATGCACCGTCTTTTATCATTATTTTCACCAATTCCGTAGTGAAAAATTGCGCGTCAGTTGCCGATAAATGCGACCATTCCGGACATTCAAGGTTTTTAAATTGGTCATAATCCTCAAAATGGTAACTTTTTACTTGAGCTTGTTTCACCAACTCATCATAAAATTCAGCTCTTGGCAATCTCATATTCTCTCCCATTCTAACGCCGCCGCTTGAAGGGCATCTTACTAAAATTACTTTTCCTCCGCGTGCTTTAAATTTCTTAAGGTCGGCCAAAAAGAAAGCCATGGTAGCTTCTTTATCAGGTGGTGGCGCACCTTTTCCAAAAAACATCCAAACCTTTTTTACAGAATTGGCATAAGCGGTATCAATTACTGCTATTTCTTTCATTTTTAAATTTCGATCTTTTGCGATTTCGCCAAATTCATGAAAAGGCGGCATTGGATCGGGAATCCGATCTCCTATTTTAATTTTGCCCAGCAATTCTTTTAAGTTTAAACCATCAACACCTTCATCTTCACTTAAAAACGCAAAGTTTTCTTGAAGCGGTAACGAAATTGCATGATTTGCACGCTGTGCATAGGTTCTTTCATGATAATAATCTACCCGCGATTGAGGCCATTCCCAAGGTCTGGCTTGAGGAAAAGTGGTTGAAAAAAATAATCCGGGCGTTACCCCAACTAAAATGGTTCCTTTAAAATCTGTTTTCTCAACAATGTCATGAAAAACCGGTAAAGGCGAAGAACCTACGCAAGCCAATTGTATTGGGCGCTTCCCGGTTTCTTTTTCCCACTCATCTAATTGAATGTCGAACAAAACTCGAGAAGAACCAATAAGCAAAACATCATCATTGTTTGCTTT
>CAMDPE010000189.1 GCA_945903795.1 Lutibacter flavus
AAAAAGCCTGGCTCACAAAACTAAAAGCTGAAGGTAACTTAACAGCTAAAGACAAAGAAAAAAGGAATATTGAAGTATTCGACTGGCAAGGTGTTAACACAAAAAAAATAAGTAAAATAGACAGTTTATGGCATTATTATAAAATGTTAAATGCTGCTGTGCTCATTACCAATCCAAAAAACGGGGCAATCATCACTTGGGTTGGCGGTAACAATTTTAGAAAACTTCCTTTTGATATGGTACAGTCGCATCGACAAATTGCATCAGCTTTTAAATCAATTTTATACGCCACCGCTTTTGAAAACGATTTTGAACCTTGTAATTATTTGGAAAATACAGAAAAAATATATGATGAGTATGAAAACTGGGCGCCTAAAAATTTTGATCATAAATTCACTCAAGACAGCACCGTTGCCTTATGGTATTCGCTAACGCATTCCATGAACCTGCCAACGGTAGATTTATACTTTAAAGTTGGCAGACAAAAATTGCTCAATACCTGCAACAAACTAAATTTTCCAAAAATAAAGGATGACGCACCGTCCATTGCGCTGGGCACGCTCGATTTATCACTTGTTGAAATTGTGAGCGCTTACGGTGCTTTTGCCAATAATGGCCAAACTACAGAACCTGTGATGATTGATAAAATCGTGGACGCCAATGGGGAAATATTGTATGAAAGAGAAACTGCCAAATACGAAAGAGTTTTCAGCGTAAAAACCAGCCAAATGATTACGGCAATTTTACAAAACGTTATAAATCAAGGAACAGGAACCAGAATTCGCAACCAATATGGCATTCAGGCAGATCTTGCAGGTAAAACAGGTACAGCACAAAACTATTCAGATGCTTGGTTCATCGCTTACACACCCGATTTGGTGATAGGAACCTGGGTTGGTGCCAGCACTCCAGATGTTCATTTTTACAGCGGACAAGGAACTGGGTCTGCATTGGCGTTGCCTATTGTGGGAAATGTACTTCGCGGCATTGAAAACGACGCCAAATTGAGAAAGCAATTTCTCACACCGTTTTCAATTCCAAATTATATTTACGATGATATGCAATGCGACCCCTACCACCAAAAAGGAATTACAGGATTTTTTAGAAGGTTGTTTAATTAATATTTCAAGGATTCAAAAACCATTAAAACTTCAAAATGAACCTACCGCCTTTTGATATTTTTCCTCTTATTTCTGGCAGTAAAATTAGGTTGCGAAAGATTATTGCCTCAGATATACATGACCTTCTGGAAATTTCATACTATGACGCCAAACAAGCAAAAAATTTGGAACAAGCGACTGAAATCCAGGCAAAAATAGACAAGGATTATGATGATGGAAATTCTATTCATTGGGGAATTGAGGAGCTTTCAACCAATAAAATTGTGGGAACCTGCGGTTATTATCGCGGACTTGACAAAGGTGAAGGAGAACTGGGCTGTGTTTTACTGCCACAATTTAGAGGACAAGGTTTTATGACAAATGCAATGCTGTTGGCTATTGACTTCGGATTGAAAAATATGGAGCTCAAACGCATCTGGGCTATCACATCCATACAAAATATCCAAGCTATAAAACTTCTGGAAAGGCTCAATTTCATCAAATTGAGCGACTTGCCTGATGATGAAATTGAGTATGAATTGAAAATAGAAATAAAGCCATAAAATGATTGAAAAATCATTAGAAAACTTCAAAAAACTTACGTTTGTTAAAAAATTATAAGCAATATCATTTATATTTGTTTGGATACAAAAAAATTCTTAGCCATGACAAATTTAAATGATCTTCACCATATTTCAGAATCATTTTCAAATTCCGAAAAAATGCCCGTTTTGTTCCTTGGCCATGGAAGTCCGATGAATGCGATTGAGGAAAACCAATTTGTGACCGGATTTAGAGAAATGGCAAAAACCCTTCCCAAGCCAAATGCCATCCTTTGCGTTTCGGCACATTGGTTCACGCAAGGAACCAAGGTTACAGCTATGGAAATGCCAAAAACCATCCACGACTTTGGCGGCTTTCCCAAAGAATTGTTTGAAGTTCAATATCCTGCCAAAGGAAACATTGCATTGGCGAAAGAAACAAAAGAACTTTTGAATCCCGTTTTTGTGGAATTGGATGAAAAATGGGGACTAGACCACGGCGCCTGGAGTGTGATAAAACATTTGTATCCAAACGCCGATATTCCTGTTGTTCAGTTAAGTATTGATTATACAAAGCCGGCACAATTTCATTTTGAACTTGCCCAAAAACTAAATCTGTTAAGAAACAAAGGAATTTTAATAATTGGCAGCGGCAATATTGTTCATAACCTGAGTTTGGTTGATTTTAAAAATTTTAACAAGGACAATTATGGGTTTGATTGGGCCATTGAAGCACGAGAAACCATCAATAACTATTTATTGGATGGAAACTTTCAGCCCTTAATCGACTATGAAAAACAGCCAAAAGCATTTCAGCTTGCCATCCCAACACCCGATCACTATTTACCCTTAATTTACACGTTGGGCTTAAGCCAAAAAGGAGAAAACCTCAGCTTATTCAACGACAAATTGGTGGCTGGAAGTTTGAGCATGACTTCCTTAAAAATTGGATGAAAATAACCTGTAAAGATGAATTTATCTACCATGAAATAATTCAAAATGCAAAACGTTTTATATAGGAGAAACTGCCCTAAATTCGATAAAAAATGAAAAAAATACCAATTTTACTAATGGTTGGCTTTTTAGCTTTTGGCTGCAAAAATGAGGTAAAACATCCTGAAAACTCATCTGATAAAACGGAAGAGTTTACCTTCAAAATTGACTCTTTAAAAAAGGAGATTCAAAGCCTTAAAATTTTAAATGACTCTTTAATGAAAACTGAAAATGCAACAGAAAATTACTGGTTTATTTCAGCTTATAATGGTTCTCGTTTATCAAGATTGGGAATAACAAATCCAGAGAAATTTGTAGAAAATGCGCTTCGAAAAAGAGTTGATTTAATTCCTTCGGAAGCGGTTTTAGGCGGAACAATGAACTTTGGAAAAATTCAGTTGCTTGGAAATAAATGGGTAATTGCCGACTATAATGATGGTCATATCCAAGGAAGAACCATTTTTGAATATCTGGTAAACGACAAAAAAGCAGTAGAATTTAAAATTTTGGCCTCAAATGATACGGAATAAATCCGCACTAAAAATTATAAAATTACATTGATAACATTTTTAAAAAGTGATATTAAACGTGTCATTTTAAATCTTAGATTTACAAAGCCGAAGCAACCCTTTGGAAGGTTACCCTACGTTTAGTGCAAAATATTGATTGTTAAAGTAACACTTTGTAAATGAGCAAACTGAAATTCCCTAGCGCACAAACCATATTGCTGGTTATTGCCGCACTTGTTGCAATTTTAACCTGGATTGTTCCTTCAGGAAAATATGATACCTTGGATTACAATGCCACCGACAATACTTTCATACGGAAAAGTATGGGAGAATCTTTCATGATTCCTGCCGAACAGGCTACTTTAGATCAACTTAACATCAAAATTCCCTTAAAAAAATTTACCGATGGCGCCATCACAAAACCCATAAGCATTCCAAACACCTACAAAAAAACAGCCGCAAACGCCCAAGGTTTTTTTGAATTTGTACAGTCGCCCATTAAAGGAATCATCGCGGCTTCAGACATCATATTTTTGGTGCTGATTATTGGCGGGCTCATAGGCATTATGAATATAACTGGCGCTTTTGATGCAGGTATTTTTTGGCTTGTGAATAAATTAAAAGGCAAAGAATATATTTTAATCGTTCTTACTACCACTTTAGTGGCTTTGGGCGGTACTACTTTTGGTTTTGCTGAAGAAACTTTAGCCTTCTTCCCAATTTTAATTCCCGTATTTATCGCCGCAAAATATGACGCTATGGTTGGATTGGCCTGTATTTTTTTGGGTTCTTCAGTTGGCTCTATGTGCTCAACCACAAATCCGTTTTCAACCATCATAGCTTCTGATGCCGCCGGTATCAACTGGACAACCGGGCTTTATGGAAGAATTATTATGTTTTGCACTTGTGTTGCCATTAGTATTTTATACATTTTGCGTTACGCTAAAAAGATTAAGAAGGACCCAACCAAGTCTTTAATTCACGATCAAAAAGAAGCAATGGACACCTATTTTAGCCATCTTTCCAAAGTGAAAACCATTCCCTTAAATAACAAACTAAAATTCATTTTGCTAGTGTTTTCAGCCTGTTTCATCATTATGATCATTGGTGTTGCATTGCTCGACTGGTGGTTTATAGAAATGGCTTCGGTATTTTTAGTTGGCGCCATTACCATCGGTTTTATCGCAAAAATAAACGAATCCGATTTTGTCAATGCGTTTTCAAAAGGGGCAGGCGAATTGCTCGGCGTTGCCTTTATCATTGGAATTGCCCGAGGCGTTTCTATTTTAATGAATGATGGCCTCATTAGCGACACCGTGCTTTATAACGCCAGCGCCCTTACCGAAGGAATGAACAAAGGTGTTTTTGTCAATGCATTGTTTTTTATCTATAATGGCTTGTCATTTTTTATTCCTTCATCCTCAGGAATGGCGGTGCTAACCATGCCCATTATTTCGCCTTTGGCAGATACCGTTGGCATTGGGCGCGAAATTATTGTGAATACCTACCAATACGGAATGGGTTTGTTTGCCATCATCAATCCAACCGGACTTATATTGGCCTCGCTTGCCATTGTGAAAATTGGTTTTGACAAATGGCTAAAATTTGTATTGCCGTTGGTGGTTATTTTGATTTTAGTTTCTATGATCATGCTGACTATTTCTGCTTATTAAAAATTAAATAACGAATTTTAAAAAATGAAGGGCGTTTTAACAATTGTGCTTTTGGTATTGTCAAATACATTTATGACCCTTGCCTGGTATGGCCACCTTAAATTTGCCGAATGGAAATGGTTCAATAAATTAGGGCTTATTTCCATTGTTTTGATTAGTTGGGGCATCGCCTTATTCGAATATTCTTTCCAGGTCCCAGCCAACAGAATTGGCTTTCGGGGCAATGGCGGCCCGTTTTCTTTGTTGCAATTAAAAATGATTCAGGAAGTGATTACGCTGGTTGTTTTTGCCGCTTTTTCGCTCATTGCCTTCAAAACAGAAACTTTCAGGCTCAACCATATTATCGCATTTGTCTTTCTCATTCTTGCCGTTTATTTTATGTTTAAAAAGTAAATCCGACTTATTTTGGGCGTTCCCGCCGAAAAGGCGGTCGGGTTTTCCGTTGCAATCTTTTTTACTTCACCAAAAAGTAAAGCAAAAAAGTATTTTCACTGCAACCCCTAACGCAAATTGAACTGCAATTTTAGCAAAAAACGCTCAAAATAACTTTGATTTTTACTATTTTTGGTACTTAAAGGTAATTTTTTGGACAGACTTCCACAATCGCCAAATCCTTGATGCTTAAACAATAAATAAATGCTCAATAGACTGTTTTTTGGACTCATCATCACTTTTATTTTTATGGGCTGTACCATTCAGGCGCAAAAAATTTCCGTTGCGGCAGCTTCCGATTTAAAATTTGCATTGGATTCCATCATCTCGGTTTATCAAAAACAACATCCATCAGAAAAAATTCAGGTAACCGATGGTTCTTCAGGAAAGTTTTTTGAACAAATTCAATATGATGCGCCTTTTGATCTCTATTTTTCTGCAGATGTCAGTTATCCAAAAAAGTTAAAAAAACAAGGATTTGCCATTTCCGAGGTAAAAACTTATGGCATCGGCAGGATTGTCATCTGGAGCAAAAAAATAAATCCGAATGTTGAAAAAATGAACGCCTTGCTGAATCCAAAATTGAATAAAATAGCCATCGCAAACCCTGATCACGCGCCTTACGGAGAAAAAGCAAAAGAAAGTATGCAATATTATAAAATTTACGATCAGGTAAAAAGCAAGTTTGTGTATGGTGAAAATATTTCCCAAACCGCCCAGTTTGTGCAGCTTGGTGCTGCTGATATTGGCATTGTGGCTTTGTCTTTGGCATTATCGCCCACGATGAAAAAAGCTGGCGGAAATTATTATGTGATTCCCGAAAAATCGCACCGGCCACTGGAACAGGGTTATGTTATTTTGAAACATGCCAAAAACAACCCAAATGCCCTAAAATTTTATAATTTTGTGGCATCACCAACCGCAATTAAGATTTTAACGCATTTCGGATTTACGCAAAAAGCAAGCTAAATTTTAATGAACATACTCAAAGGAAATATCACAAATATTCAGGGAAGCGATTCGCTTTCCTTGGTTAAAATTACCGTTGGAAGCAGCACTTTTACGGCCATCATTATTGATACGCCCGAATCCGAAGCATATTTTAAAATCGGGAATACGGTGAACGTGT
>CAMDPE010000190.1 GCA_945903795.1 Lutibacter flavus
CATAGCGTCTTTCGATTATGAGTTGCTGCTTTCCGAATTTGAAAATCCGATGGAAATGAGAAAAGTGGATTTTAAAGAGTATCCGTTTTTTGGACTGGTTTTAGTCGAAACAAGTCTGGGTAACGAAAAAGAACTCGATCAAATTTTGACTTCCGATTTAAAGAAATACATCAAAGTGAAAATTATCTAAAAATATTTTTTAACCGCAAGGAACGCTAGGTTTTTCGCAAGGAAAGCAAAGTGCATATTTTAAAAATTAATACTTTGCGAACCCTGCGCCTTCTTTGCGAACATTGCGGTTAAAATGATTTATCAGAGAATTTACTTATTGGTTATAATTCCTTTTTAATTATGCCCCGTGCCGCAACATTCCTGTTGCATAAAGCTGTTGCTTTCTTCGTGCCAAGGGAATGAGGCGTTGTATTTGTTGTTTTCCCAATAAAACTGTGCTCGTGTTTTAGGTTCGTTGCCCACTTCGTTCATCGTGCTGCTGTCATACAACCTTCCGTTTGCCATGGTAAAAATCAAACTGTTTGAATTTTGGATATCTTCCAGCGGATTTTTCTCCAAAACCAGCAAATCGGCCATTTTACCCACTTTTAACGACCCAATATCTTTCCCGGCGCCAATATAATTTGCACCGTTGATGGTGGCGGTTTTTAAGGCTTCCATATTGCTCATTCCGCCTTGTTGAAGGCTCCACAATTCCCAATGCGCACCCATTCCCTGCAATTGTCCGTGTGCGCCTAAATTTACTTTTACGCCTTTATCAGACAGGGTATTTGCAGTTTTGGAGGTGAGAATGTGGCTGTTTTCGTATTCTTCGTCCGGAATCATCATTCTGTGTCGGGAACGTGCGTCAATAATGCTTCTTGGCGTAAATTGCAGCAACTTTTCATTTTCCCAGACATTGGTTTTTTGATACCAGTAAATTTCGGCATTGAGTCCGCCGTAATTTACAATCAATGTTGGCGTATAACCAACTTCGCTGGCGCCCCAAAGTTCCAAAACATCTTTATAAACAGGCGCTACAGGAATGTTGTGCTCCACGCCGGTATGGCCGTCAATGACCATCGTTAAGTTATGAAAAAATGTAGAACCGCCTTCAGGAACCACATTGATGCCTTCTTCACGGGCAGCTTGTAACACTTGCTGACGTTGGTCGCGACGCGGCTGGTTGTAACTTTTTACTGAAAGTGCTCCAAAAGCCTTGGTGCGTTTAATGCTTGAACGCGCATCGTCTATATTGTTGATTACCGCCTTAAAATCTCCTTCGGCGCCATAAAGAATATAGCCCGTTGAGTAAAGGCGAGGTCCTGTCAATTCTCCGCTTTTAATCATTTCAACAAGTGAAAAAATAGTTTCGGTGTTGGCAGAAGGATCGTGTGACGTGGTTACCCCAAAAGCCAGATTTGCATAAAATTGCCAGTTTTGTTGGGTGGTCATTCCGTAACGGAAACCGCCAACATGGGCGTGTGAATCCACTATTCCCGGCATAATGGTTTTTCCTGCAAGGTCATAGATTTTGGCATCGGTTGGAATGGAAATTTCTGAAGCTTTTCCGATGGCTTCAATGCGGTTTTGGTTGATGACAATATTTCCGTTTTCAATCACTTCATCACCTTCCATCGTAATAATTCGGGCATTTGTGAAAGCAATCCTGCCTTTTGGTTTGTCAACTTTAGCTTTTAAACCTATCAAAATCCCTTTATCCGAAAGATCTCCCACTTTTTCAGGAGAATCCGGCAAAAAGGTAAAACGGTCTTTGATGTCATTTTTAAAATAAGTTTCGCCTAAGGTCCACATCACCTGTTTATTGTCGGCCGACCAATGCAAATTAATCCCGGCATCTTTTGCCAATTGCGACACCGGAACCGCAGTGGTTTTATTGTCCAAATCAGCTGTTTGTCCATTAAGGTTGAGCGGTGCTAAATACACTTTGTGCAAATGTGAAAAAGCAATCCAGTTGTTGTCCGGACTCGGAACCAGTCTGTTTGCATATTTAGATTGAATATGGGTGCGTTCGTCTTTTCCGTTTAAATCCATACTTTTTAACTCTTTGGTCAGATTTCCGAAGAAAGCGCCTCCGGTTTGGTAAAAAATACGACTTCCGTCTTTAGTAAATGTTGGATATTCTCCGTTTTTGTTGATGAATTTCTGATTTCCGCCAGATGAATTCATCGTATAAATTCCCGGATTTTTAGTAAATGCAAGTCCTTGATCATTGTTTCCGTCTTCTTTGCTAAACACAATCATTTTTCCGTCGGGTGAAAAAGCAGGGGTTCTGTAAATTCCTTTTTCTGAAGTTATTTTTGTCAAATTTCCTCCGGAAGCCGAAATTTTTTGAATGGCCCCAAGCGCTAAATCGTTCCAGGTCACAAAAACAATTTCCTTTCCGTTTGGAGAAAATGCGGGTTCTGCCTCAAAATCGGTACCTGAAGTCAGTCTTTTTGGCGTACCATTGGGAAGATTTTTTGTCCATAAATAACCCAAAGCCCTAAAAACAAGTGTTTTTCCATCGGGTGAAGTCACCGCGTCACGAATCATTTTTACCGTAAATTCATTGTCGTCAATCGGCGTTTCAAAATGAACCCTTTCCGCAATGTCAATCGCCACATCAGTCGTAAAAGGAATCACAGTTACGGCATTGGTTTTTATATTTGCTTTTTGAATTTTTCCTTTAGACCAAATGACTATTTCTTCGTTGTTGGGCATCCAGCTGAAATTTGGATACACACCAAAAACTGCCCACGATGTTTGCTGGTCTTTGTTTAAATCATCATAAACCGGCCATTCTTCTCCGGTTTTTAAATCGTGAATGTATAAAACAGTTTTGGTGCGCACGCGTTTTACAAAAGCAAGCAGGTTTCCGTCTCTTGAAAGTTGCGGTCTCGCCGCACCGCCCGGTCCGCCTGTGATTTTTTCAGTTTCCCCTGTGGCAAAATCGTAGCGTTTTATCACATATATTTGCTTATTTGCATCTTTGTTGTATTCAAAAACAGTTCCCGATGTGGCGTCTTCACTGTAATATAGATACTTTCCGTCGGGTGAAATAACAGGTTCGTTGATGTCTTTTTGATCGTTTCTTTTTTTGATCAATTGCACGCCGCTTCCTCCGGAAATATGGTATTGCCAAATTTCTCCAGCGCCTATAGAACGTTCAGAAGTGAAGTGTTTTCGCGCCACCAGATAGTTCCCGTTTGGCATCCATGCTGCATTATTCACCAGCTTGAAATCTTCTTTGGTCACCTGTTTGGCATTGCTGCCGTCGGCGTTCATCACCCAAATATTGTCGCCTCCGCCGGCATCGCTGGTAAAGGAAATGCGTTTTCCGTCAGCACTGAATCTTGGTTGCAATTCATAGGGAATTCCCGTGCGCAGCGCGGTTGCTTTTCCGCCGGAAATTGGCAGACTGTAAATGTCGCCCAACAGGTCAAATAGGATGGTTTTTCCGTCAGGACTCACATCAAGATTCATCCAGGTTCCTTCATCAGTGCTAAAATTATGGGTTTTATAGTTAAAAGTTGCACCTGGATTTGCCACATCCCATTTAGGAGTTTCTTTTGGGACTTCTTGTGAATAGCTAATAAAAGAAAGTGTAGCGACAAAAAGTGCTGAAAAATATTTTTTAGTCATTTTTTTGAATTTTAATTGCTGAAGGGTGAAAAATTATTCATTTTAAATTTTTGCTAAATATAAACAAATTCAAATAATTTAATAAATAATCAGTAATTTTAAAATGTTTAAAATGGAAAATAAAAGAACTTAAAAAGTGTTAAGCGATTCTTCTTAACACTTATTTCAAATGTAAATATTTTACTGAATAATAAATCATTAATGGGAAAAAACGAATTTGACAAAGCGCTGAAATTCTCTTTCAACGATAGCATTGCTTACGCGGAAAATGCCGTGGTAAGCAAACAGATACTTAAAAAGGAAACCGGTAACATTTCGCTGTTTGCTTTTGACAAAGGCGAAGGATTGAGCGAACACTCCACGCCGTTTGATGCGGTTGTTTTTGTGGTCGATGGGAAAGCCGACATTATCATCGACGGAAAATCAAATATTTTGGAAGCCGGAGACACCATTATTATGCCGGCCAATGTACGCCACGCTTTACAGGCAGTCGAAAAATTTAAAATGGTGCTGACGATGATTCGGGGCAATTAATTCAATTTTTTGTGAAATAATTTATGATCAAAAAATGAACATCGACATTTATAAAGCCGAAGATTTTAAAATCAGCAAATGGTCCGGCGGAAGCACCACTGAATTGTACATTCATCCGCTAACAGCAACTTATGCAGCCGGCAATTTTAATTTTCGGATCAGCTCCGCCACCTTGGAAATTGAGAACTCCGACTTCACAATACTACCTGGCGTTTCCCGCCAATTGATGGTTTTGAAGGGAAGCATTAAACTGTCGCACAAAAATCACCACGAGATTCAACTGAATAAAAGGGAGATTGATTGTTTTGATGGCAGTTGGGAAACTTCCGCAGTCGGAACCTGTGTCGATTTTAACTTAATGACCAAAGGCAACACCAAAGGAAAAATTTCGTCGGTTTTTGTTTCTGCGGCTAAAAGTCTGAATTTTCAGCTGGATGAAACGTGTGAATTTATCATTTTTTATGCCTGTGAAGGAAATATGCAATGCCATTTTGGTTCAAAAACGCGAAATTTAAATCAAGGGGAATTAATGGTAATTACGAATCCGTTAAATGAAGTGGTTGCACTACAAAGTTCAGAAGATTGCGCAATGGCTGTTGTGCATATTTATAAATAACAAAAGCCCCAATTTCTTGGAGCTTTTGTTATAATACAATGATAAATTCAAACTATTTTTACAAACCAAAAGCTGCTTTAACCTGAGGGACAAAATCTAATTTTTCCCAGGTAAATAGTTCTACGTCAAGGGTAATTTCAGTGCCGTCAACATTCTCAAATGTTTTTTTGACAACTTCGTTTTTTCGTCCCATATGTCCGTAAGCGGCAGTTTCCAGATAAATAGGTTCACGCAGTTTTAAACGTCTTTCAATAAAGGCCGGACGCATATCGAAAAGCTGTTCAACAATAACAGCAATTTCGCCATCCGATTTTTTTACTTTTGAAGTTCCGTAGGTATTTACATAAATTCCCATAGGTTTTGCAACGCCAATGGCATAAGAAACCTGCACCAAAACTTCATCGGCAACGCCTGCAGCAACCAAATTTTTGGCAATATGTCGTGTGGCATAAGCACCGCTTCTGTCCACTTTACTTGGATCTTTTCCTGAAAATGCCCCACCGCCGTGCGCGCCTTTTCCGCCGTAAGTGTCCACAATAATTTTTCTGCCTGTCAATCCGGTATCACCATGCGGCCCGCCAATCACAAACTTCCCGGTTGGATTTACGTGGTAAATAATATCATCATTAAACAAGGCTTTTAAGCCGGCTGGTAATTTTGCAACCATTCTCGGAATTAAAATAGCGATCACGTCACTTTTAATTTTAGCCAGCATCGCTTCATCATTCGGGCCAAAGTCGTCGTGTTGTGTGGAAACCACAATGGTATTAATTCTTACGGGAACATTGTCATCAGAATATTCAATGGTCACCTGACTTTTAGCATCGGGACGCAAATAGGTGATTTCCTTATTTTCTCTGCGTAATTCAGCAAGTTCCAATAAAAGTTTATGGCTTAAATCCAAGGCCAAAGGCATATAATTTTCCGTTTCATTGGTGGCATAACCAAACATCATTCCCTGGTCGCCGGCGCCTTGATCTTCTTTAATTGCGCGGTCAACGCCCTGATTGATGTCTGGAGATTGTTCGTGGATGGCAGAAAATATGCCGCACGAATTTCCGTCGAACATATAGTCGCTCTTGGTGTACCCAATTTTATTGATGACGTCTCTGGCTATTTTTTGAACATCCAAATACGTTTTCGATTTCACTTCTCCCGCCAAAACCACTTGTCCGGTCGTCACCAACGTTTCGCAGGCAACTTTCGAATTGCGGTCAAAAGCCAAAAAATTATCGACTAAGGCGTCTGAAATTTGATCGGCAACTTTATCCGGGTGTCCTTCTGAAACAGATTCGGACGTAAATAAATATGACATATTTTTTTAGTTATTTTAGGTTTAATCCTTATAAATACAGCGATTTTTTGGGCGTTACCCTGCGGGTCGGGCTTTTCATTACAATCTTTTTTACTTCGCCGAAAAGGCGAATCAAAAAAGGATTTTCACTTTAATCCCTAACGCAAATACTGTTGTAAATAGAACTTAGCCTTATATTATTAATTAAAATTGAGGAAGCTGTTTGGTTGCGTTG
>CAMDPE010000191.1 GCA_945903795.1 Lutibacter flavus
TAATATCAACTGCCATACCGTCCCATATAAATTTTCTGGAGGTGGCAAAGGCGTAATCCCGCACATTTTCAGCAATAAATCTCCAGGTTTTTGTCTTTTTGGATCTATTTTTTTCAATTTCAGTAGCTTCCTCTTGATTGAGAATGACAACGGGATTCTGAAAAGATTTTCTGGCTTCAGTCAATCTTTTTTGTTGCGTTTTGGTTAATACTTCAGATTCATTTTGAAGTACGCCAGTTGCACCTAACATATGATCATCTGGCGTGGTAATATTCACTTCATAGTTTCCAAATTCTAAAGCAAATTCACTTCTTCCCCAAAATTGCAGGTTTTGCCAGCCTTTCACATTATTATAAACACATAATCTTGGAAAAAACTGCGCAATCACATAACTGTTATTCCCATCGGCAGGAAAATGTTCAAAACCTGAACGGCCTCCTTGTTCTATATGATTATTTATATTGTACCACCATTTTATTTTAAATGAATATTTTTCACCCGAAGCCAATGGTTTTTCCATATTTAAGCGCATCATAGTTTGGTTAATGAAGTAAGAAGCATCGCTACCATCCATATTTTTCACATACTCAATTTTGAAACCGCCATCAAAAGGATTTTCCATAAAGTTTTTTGAAAATTGAGAAGGTGTATATAAAGCATCAGTTTCATTTACTTCAATATCAGGAGTTTTAGAATCTGCAGCACGCATATTTTGGTCTAACTGCAACCATAAATATTCCAGATTATCTTTGGAATTGTTGTAATAGGTAATGGTTTCTTCTCCATAAATACGATTATTTTCCTCATCCAAAACAATATCCATTTTATAATCAACCTGTTGTTGGGAATATTCGTGCCCTGGCGCACCAGAAGCTTTGTGTTCATTGTTTGGCGTAGGAAGCTCTTCGTGTAACTGTTTAAATTTACTGTTGTTATAGTGTGCTTTTTGAGGTACCTTTTCTTGGGCTGATGAAGGAAGTATCACCATAAGAAAAAGTGTGAAAATTAGTAGTAATTTTTTCATGAAATTAAATATTTTGAAGTAATATTAAATTAAAAAGCCGCCCAATTGAGCGGCTAATTTCACTAAGATTTAATTTGATCTTTTTTAAAGTTTTCGAATTTATTCTCTGTTTTTTTAGGCCAGCTATTGTTGTTTAAATTTATGTCAGCAGTTTGCTCATCTGGATCAACCGTAATTTTTGTGATGGCTTTGCTTGACGGAAAAACTTTGGTGACTTCTAAATCATTGTTTCTCCAAATTTCTGCTGGATATTGTTTGCGTTCTTTTGATCCGTCTTCAAATTCAATTTCAACAATAATTGGCATTACCAAATCGCCTGGTTTTTCAAAAACCAACTCATAAAAAAATTTAGGAGTCTTTAATGCTGTTTTTTCTTCAGAAGAAAAATTTTCACTGATATAATCACTTAATAAATTGTAATCTTCAGGTTTTTTTGATTTTAAATCATTTTTAAATTCCGGACTGTCCTCGGAAACCAAATACAAGGACGGAGGTAATTTATCAATGGTGATGCCATAACGTTTTGCCATATTTTCGGCGCGTTCGGTTGGCTTGTCGGTCACATAATATTTTTTCACTTCTTTAATTCCAATATCATTGGCGCCCGTTGTGTAAAACCATCCCCTCCAAAACCAATCCAAATCAACTGCGGAAGCATCTTCCATTGTCCTGAAAAAATCGGCAGGTGTTGGATGTTTGAATTTCCATCGTTCAGCATAAGTTTTAAAAGCATGGTCAAATAATTCATGACCCATAACAGTTTCTCTCAAAATAAATAATCCGGCTGCAGGCTTTCCGTAAGCATTTGACCCAAAGTTTGTTAAATCCTCTCCTTGTGACATAATTGGCTCTAAGCCACTTTGGTCGCCAGACATATATCTGACGGTACTTTTTGGATAGTCACTTAAAGGGAAAAGTAATGGATCATAGATATATTCTGCATAAATTTCAACAAATGAATTGATGCCTTCATCCATCCAAGTCCACATACGCTCATCGGAATTCACAATCATAGGGAAAAAATTATGGCCAACTTCATGCGTAATAACGCCAATCATTCCCTTTTTTGTTCTGTCTGTATATTTTCCGTCTTTATCGGGTCTTCCAAAATTCCAACAAATCATTGGGTATTCCATTCCTTGGCGATCGGCATTGATAGAAGTTGCCTGCGGATAAGGATAATCAAAAGTGAAATCGGAATAGACTTTTAACGTATTTGCTACAGCTCTTGTTGAATGCTCTTCCCAAAGTGGGTTTCCTTCATTTGGATATAAAGAATAGGCCATTACTGTTTTTCCGTTAAGATTTACGGCCATCGCATCCCATATTAATTTTCTTGAGGAAGCAAAGGCAAAATCCCGTACGTTTTCTGCATAAAATTTCCAAGTTTTTGTTTCTTTTACACGACCTTTTTCAGCTGCCAAAGCTTCTTCAGGCGTTACAATAAAAACCGGATTTTCAAAGGCATTTTTTGAATCTTCATATCTTTTATTTTGGGCTGAAGTAAAAACATCTTTCGGATTTTGAAGTACACCAGTTGCATTCAAAATATGATCTTTTGGTGTGGTTATGGCAACCTCATAGTTACCAAATTCCAAAGCAAACTCGCTTCGTCCTAAAAATTGCAGGTTTTGCCATCCTTCCACATTGTTGTACACAGCCAAACGCGGGAAAAATTGTGCAATTACATATAAATTATTTCCGTCAGGGAAAGGTTCATAGCCGGAGCGGCCACCATCAGCGATATAATCGTTGACATTGTACCACCATTTTATGTTAAAAACATATTTTTCGCCAGAAGCCAATGGTTTTGGTAAATTGATGCGCATCATTGTTTTGTTAATCAGGTAACTTACCTCTTTACCGCTTACATCTTTTATATATTCAATGTTAAAGCCTCCTTGAAAAGGTTTTCCCATAAAGGTTTTTGTGAATTTTGAAGGTGAATACATCACATCTGGTCCGCCGCCGCTAATTACAGGCGTATTAGAATCAGGAGCACGCATATTTTGGTCTAATTGTACCCATAAGTATTCTAAATTATCTTTGGAATTGTTATGATAAGTGATGGTTTCATCACCATATATTTTACTATTTTCTTCATCCAAAATAATGTTCATTTTATAATCAACTTGTTGTTGTGTATATTCATGACCCACGGCGCCTGAAGCTCTGTGCTCATTGTTGGGCGTAGGCAATTCTTCATGCAATTGCTTGAATTTGCTGGTATTGTAATGTGCTTTTTGAGGCGTTGTTTTTTGCTCAACTTCTTGGGCAAAAAGGGATGTAGAGAAAACAGTCAATAGGGCTGCAACTAATAATTTTTTCATTTTAAAGATTTTTGTTTTTTAGTTGGTACAATTTAATTATTTTTTGATGACACTTTTCAATTATCATTAAAATTTTAATAAACTTTTATAGTTTGATTTGGTAAGATAAAAAGTTTTATTGAAATCTTTCACTTTTATTTTTACAATGTTTTTCTGGTCACTAAAGTCTTCCGTTAAAATATTGTTGAAAACTTCAATAGATTTAAGTTCTTTAATATCCATTATTTCCAAATAAAACCGCACAATTTCTCCGTCATATTCTTTTCCTATATACTTATAGGATTGATTTTTGCCATTTGCAGAGATTTGTAAATGTTCATTCAGATATTTTTTATAATAAACATCAATATTTTCAACCTCAATATTGCTAGCCAAATTCAATTGTTTTTTGCTGTTTTTATTGAGTGTAAATTCAAGATCTTCTATGTTAAGTCCTAAAGTTATTTGTAAAGATTCCTTTTCTTTGATGAATTCAATTTCGCATAAACTCACATAATACTTGTGCATTGCAAAAGCAAGAAAGGGAAGTGCCAATAAAATGATAATAATTTTTTTAAATTTCATAATTTTTAAATATGATGGCTAATAAACAAAAAGTATTCCAAAAAGGAGTGAATTTGGTTAGATAAAAATTTAATTTTTGATGGAATGGTAATTTTTACTTTGTTTTATTATAAAATTTTTAATCAAAAATTCATCACTTTTGTAAAAGTTGCTTAATCCATTATCTTCACAATAATCTAAAAACAAATAAATTTCTTCTTCTTTGATGTTTAGGTGAACTGTAAAAAAATCTATACCTTCATTTTTAAAAATATTTTCAAGAAATATTTGTTTTTGTTTTTTAATATCCTTCTCTTCATCTTTTCGTGCTTTTCTTTTTTCAAATATTTTATTGGTCAGTAATTTAATAATTTCAACAAAATCAACTCCAGAATTACCGTACGTTGGATCTGTAAATTTTCTGGAATTAGGTACTTTCTTTAAGGAAATGTTATCATTATCTAAAATAGTTCCTTTTGGTACAGAAATTTTCCCAAAGTTTAGTCGCATTTTTTGTCCAATTTCAACTTCATCTAACTCATGTGTACTCTGCTCAAGATAAACTATAAGAGTTTTACTTTCAATATGACTTTTTGAAATTTTAATAATACGTTGCCTATAAACTATTGAAGAAAATAGAATAGAGTCTCCAATGGATGCGTAAATTGTATAATTACCGTATTTATCACTAGAAGTTCCTAAATTTGAGGTTAAATTTATGACGTTAATGTCTTGTAAAACTATTGAGTCACTTTTAACAGTACCTTCCAGTTCAACTATTTTTTTTTGCGCTAATGAATTCGAATAAACAAATACTAAAATTGCGATAGTTACAAATATATTTTTACTCTTTAATTTCATGATAGCTTTTACTTTCTTCCCTCAAAATTTGAATGACCTCCAATAAATTGTTTTTGTAAAATGCGGCAATAATATTTCTGTCTTCACAGTAGGCCAAAAAATGGTCGATTTTTTCTTCAGGAATATGCAGTTTGTCAGTAAAATAAACCAAACCAAACTGTTTTATTATTTTTGAAGGGAATTGTTTTTTTCGGGCTATTTCACGTTTCAATCTTTGTTCTGCTTCATAGCCAGCATCTGGAAGAGAAACACTTCCAGGAATAGGAGGAAAAAAACCAACATAAGGCGCTTTTTTTGAGCCATGTAAATCAGGTGGCAACGACTTTTTTAAATCTCCCGGCTTTAAAAAAAACGAATGTTTTGGCAATGTGTCTTTTTGCACTTTTTTGATATCATAATTTAAATTTCCGGTTAAACCTTCTACAAAAACTTCATTCAGTTCATTAACGGATGGTATTAATTCAACCACAATTTTTTTATATTTAAGGAAGTTTACTGTGATTTTAATTTCTTTTATTTCATATTCAATAGATGAAAAAAACAAGATATCATTTAAAGAAACTATCATTTCAAATTCGCCGTTATCATTGCTTACGGTTCCCAATTTGGTATTTTGATTAACGATGTGCACATTGCCAACTGAATTGTTGGAACTGATTATTTTTCCTGAAATGAGTGCATATTTCTCTTGTGAAAAGCCCTTCATAGCAAAAAAAACGAGCAAAAATAAGCAGGTTAGTTTTCTTTTCATCATAACAAAGAACGTTCAGGAAGCTGCATAAAAAATATTTGGCAATTATAAACTTTTGTTAAGATTGAAAATTTGTACATTTGATAAAACTTTATTAAAGTGAAACGAGCATTGCAAATTTTGACATATAAAGAAATGGTTAATAGCGAACAGCAGCTGTTATCGCTAAAAAATAAATTTTAAACAGATGAAAAAATTATTGATTGCAAGCAGCTCTTCGGTTCACGGGAAAGGATATTTAGACTATATTTTGCCTGAGTTGGCCGAATTTTTTAACGGCTTAAATGAAATTCTGTTTATTCCCTATGCAAGGCCCGGAGGAATTACGCACGATGAATATACTGAAGCTGCAAAAAAAGGTTTTGATAAAATTAATATTCGCATAAATGGAATCCACGAATTTAGCAATCCGATTGATGCTGTAAATCAGGCGAAAGGAATCTTTGTGGGAGGCGGAAACACTTTTTTGCTGGTGAAGCAATTGTACGATTTGAAGTTGATTTCAACGATTAAAAATGTGGTTGAAAACGGAACACCTTATTTTGGAACCAGTGCAGGAAGTGTTATTTGCGGATTGACCATGCAAAACACCAACGATATGCCCATTATTTATCCGCCAAGTTTTGATACGTTTGGCTTTGTTGATTTCAATTTAAATTGCCATTATTTAGATCCGG
>CAMDPE010000192.1 GCA_945903795.1 Lutibacter flavus
TTGGATGAGTGACAAAACGCCCATAATGGTGGCCACAAACGCCTTCGGAATGGGTATCAATAAATTGAATGTAAGAGCTGTTATTCACATCAACATTCCAAACAGCCTGGAAAATTACATTCAGGAAGCAGGAAGAGCAGGAAGAGACGGAAAAACATCTTACGCCATCATTTTAGCCAATAAAACAACACTTTATGAAGCTTCGGCTAAATTTGAAGCAAATACCGCCACCACCAAAACCGTAAAACTCGTTTATAATCACCTAAATCAATATTATGCCATTTCATTTGGGGAAATGCCAGCGCAATCGGTTAGCTTTTCCCTGCAGGAATTTTGCGCCACCTATAACCTAAACTTGCTGTTAACCTACAATGCCATCAAAGTTTTGGAGCGGGAAAATATTGTATTGCTCGATGAAAATTACAATAAAAAATCTACGCTGAAATTTTTGGTGAACAACCATCAGATTTTTGATTATTTAAGCAATCACCCTGCAACAAATGAACTTATTAAACTCATTTTAAGAAGTTATGGCGGCATTTTTGAGCATTATACGATTATTAATGAATATAAACTTTCCAAAAAATTAAATTGTTCAAAAAATGAGGTGGTGAAACAACTAAGAGAGTTGCACAGCAATGGCATTGTGCATTACAGTTATGAAAACACAACTTCCCGATTGTCATTTTTAATTGCGAGGGACGATAATTTCACCATCAACAGCATTTCAAGAAATATTGAGCAACAAAATAATTTAAAATCGGAAAAACTAAAAGCGGTGATTTCCTATATTGAGAACACAAAAACCTGCAGAACCAATCAGTTTCTCTCCTATTTTAATGAAACTGCAACAGAACCTTGTGGTACCTGCGACAATTGTATGGCTAAAAAAGCTGCAAAAAATTCTATACAAACTATGTTGGATCAAATTATGGAATTGCTGAAAGATCGTGAACTATCTTCCCAGGAATTGGTGGTATTGTTAGATTACCCTGAAGCTGAAATTTTAAATTCATTAAAAATCCTGTTAGAAAAAAATAAAATAACGATAACTTCGCAAAATAAATTTAAACGCACTTTTTAATGAAAGATTTACGCATTGTATTTATGGGAACACCAGATTTTGCCGTTGCGACCTTAGACGCCCTTGTAAATGCAAAACTGAACGTGGTTGGGGTTGTTACAGCGCCAGATAAACCTGCCGGCAGGGGACAAAAAATGCAACAATCCGCAGTAAAAAAATATGCGTTAGACCATAACCTGACTATTTTACAGCCCGGCAATTTAAAAAGTGAAGAATTTCTCGACCAATTAAAAAATTTAAATGCCAATTTACAAATTGTAGTTGCTTTCAGAATGTTGCCAAAAGCGGTTTGGCAACTTCCGGAATACGGCACATTTAATTTACACGCATCGCTTTTGCCAAATTACCGAGGCGCAGCACCCATAAATTGGGCCATCATCAACGGTGAAACAAAAACAGGAGTTTCCACTTTTTTTATTGATGAAAAAATTGATACCGGAAACATTATTTTACAGGAAGAAGTTGCCATTGGCGATGATGAAACTTTAGGCGAATTGCACGATAAATTGATGGAAGTTGGCAGCAGTTTGGTAGTAAAAACAGTACAGAAAATAGAAAAAGGAGCTGTTCAAACCATCAAACAACCTGAAATTGAAGAAAAACCGGCGCCAAAAATATTTACGGAAACATGCAAAATTAATTGGAATGACACTTTAAGCAATACTTACAATTTAATTCGCGGTTTAAATCCGTATCCTGCCGCTTGGACAACTTTAGTAAATAACGATGATGAAATTAAGGTAAAAATTTATGATGTAAAAAAAGAGTCGGCATCTCATCAACATAAACCAGGAACGGTAATTACTTCCAAAAATGAAATTAAAGTAGCTGTTAACGGAGGATATATCATTTTGGAAAGTTTGCAGCTTGCCGGCAAAAAACAAATGGACAGCAAAAGTTTGTTAAATGGCTTCCGATTTCAGGAAAACGCACACATGCAATAAACCCTTATTTTATGGGGTTTCAGGCATATTCATCCAATAATGGCTAAGGTTATTAACATTTACCATTATTTATCAACAAAAAGATCACTTTTTTCAGCAAAAACTTGCACAAACCCTTATTCCGTATAACTTTGTTAAGCTAATTAGTAGCAAAATATGTTTAACCAATTAATTTAACATTTAAATTTATGAACAAATCAGATTTAATTGATGCAATGGCAGCTGATGCCGGTATCACAAAAGCAGCCGCGAAAGCAGCTTTAGAATCATTAACAGAAAATGTAACTGGCGCTCTTAAAAAAGGAGATAAAGTAGCTTTAGTTGGATGGGGAACTTGGTCTGTATCTAAAAGAGCAGCAAGAGAAGGAAGAAATCCTCAAACTGGAAAAACAATTAAAATTGCAGCAAAAAACGTTGTAAAATTTAAAGCAGGAGCTGGACTTAGCGATGCCGTAAACTAATATGTAAGAATTTTTTCTTATAACACTAAACTCTCTAAAAATACTTAGAGAGTTTTTTTTTATTGATAAATTTTACTATATTTATTAACTCATAATGATTATATGCTAATAAAAAATCCATCAAAGGGCAGATTACTGGTTGCAGAACCTTCCATTTTAAATGACAAAGCATTTAACAGGTCGGTTATTTATTTAACCGAACATAGTGAAGACGGGTGCGTTGGATTTATTTTGAACAGACCTTCTAAATTTGTGTTGAACGATTTGATCCCTGAAATTAATTGTGATTTTAAAATATACAATGGCGGTCCTGTTGAACAAGAAAACCTTTATTTCATTCATAATTCACCCGATTTAATTCCCAACAGCATTAAAATTGACAAAAATATGTATTGGGGCGGCGATTTTGAAACTTTAAATGAATTATTGAATAACCATGTTTTAAAAGCTACCGACATTCGTTTTTTCTTAGGTTATTCGGGCTGGTCTGTTGACCAATTAAAAGAAGAATTAAAGGAGTCTTCATGGGTGGTTACTGAAAATAAATATCCAAATTTATTGCAGGTAAACAGCGATACTTTATGGAAAAATCAATTGATGGAATTTGGTGGCGAATACCAAATTTGGGCAAATGCGCCAAAAAATCCGGCCTTAAATTAACTTACTCAAGTCTAAAGCCAATGCTGATGAAACCTTTATGCCGAAATTGGCTTTCTTATACTGCGTTACAGGCTGAATGCCCACAATAACATTTGTGATAAAAATCTCATCGGCTTTTTGCAGATCGAAAGGCGAAATTTCAGTTTCTTCTATGGTATAATCGTCATTTTTTGAAACAATTTCAATAATCTTTTTTCTTATGATCCCTTTGATGCATCCTTCTGAAATTGAAGGTGTCTTTATTGTATTTCCTTTAACCAAAAAAATATTTCCATTAATCGCTTCAATAACCTGTTTTCTTTCATTTACCAAAATACAGTTGTCAAAACCATTTTCTGAGGCATAAATACTTGCCAAAACATTGGTTATTTTGTTTGTTGTTTTTAAGGTTGACAATATATCGGAATTGAGGTAATAATCCTTA
The DNA here is from genome assembly GCA_945903795.1 of Lutibacter flavus. GTDB lineage: Bacteria > Bacteroidota > Bacteroidia > Flavobacteriales > Flavobacteriaceae > Lutibacter > Lutibacter flavus_A. Next base: position 3,574 of record CAMDPE010000192.1, read on the forward strand.
AAAATATCAACAGTATAAGTTTCTTTCACCAAAATAGTCAATGGTGATGCCACTATTAAATAATCAATTTGATTGCTGGTTGGGTTGTAAAGACCGCCATCTTTTCTAAAAACAGTGAATCGAATCCTTGCATTTTCCAAATTATTTTGTTCCGCAGTTTTCAGCAATTCACTTTCAAAAAATTCCATGGTAAAATTTAAGGGAATCTCCATACGCAGCATTCTCATGGAAGCCATCAGCCTAAAATAATGATCTTCCAAAAAATAAATTTTTGAATTTGCTATTTTCAAGGTTTCAAAAAGCGCATCGCCATAGTTAAAAGCCCTGTTATTTGAGTGTAACATTGCTTTTTCTTTATCGAGTATGCTGCCATTAAAATTAACCATATCTTTAATATTTTGGCACAAAACTACATAAAAAAACCTTGAAGGGCTTCAAGGTTTTTTTAAACTTCTTTATTTTTTAAGCACCAATTGTGCGTTTAAGTTCGTCAATTTGGTTTTCCCAAAACATTTTTGCTTCTTCTAAGTCATCTTCTTCGGCAAAATCGGTAACAATTAAAGAAACATCTTTAGTAATTTCGTCAACTTCAATCTTAAACTCAAAAAAGGTTTTATCCTCTCCGTCATTGAGCCATTTAAATTTAATTTTTTCATCTGGACGCTCCTGAAGTACTTTGGCTTTTTCTTCAGAGCCATTCCATATAAAAGTATAAATTTCACCCCTGGAGTTTACGTTGTCTGCAAACCATTCTGAAAGACCAGATGGTGAACCAAAATACTGATAAAGCATATGTGGTGAAGCCATTATAGGAAACTCCATTTCAAATTTTAATTTTGCTGTCATAGTCTATTTTTAAATGTGGCAATATAAATAAATATTCTATTTAAAAAAAATTATAATTTAAAAATTAAACGAATTATTTTGCGCTTAGAAAGTTTTATTTTTTATATTTGCACCCTTAATAAATGGCGTGGTAGCTCAGTTGGTTAGAGCGTCGGATTCATAACCCGGAGGTCTCGAGTTCAATTCTCGATCACGCTACTTACAAATCAAGGACTTAGGTTTTTAACTTAAGTCCTTTTTCTTTTTGCGTGAGGAATTGCGTGCCAAATTTTCTCCGAACACCCTTACTTTCATTGCCCTAATGGCTGTGGCAGATAGGATTTTTGGATCTAAATAATACCTCTCCATAAATTATTATTTGAATGAGACGTCAACAATCCTGTTTCATTTCCCATAACTTGATTCACCCAACTGATGTATGTCTTACGCAGACTTTTTAAACCAATCTCCTTTTTTATACCAGCACCAATTTTATAATGGGTAAAACTTTTACTTAGGTCATTCATAATTGTAATCGATTTTACTTTTCTTTCAGGGAATAGAATATAAAATGCTATTGCCTAATTGATTGAAAATTGACTTAGATACACATTTCAAAAAAGTGATATAAATATGGACTTTGAGTGTAACAATTTTGACTTCTGACAGACTAACACAAAATATCATTCAACTTTTATAAATTTAAAAAATGAAAAAAATTATCTTATCATTTATTATAGGAATTATGCTAATTCCTTCAAGCGTTAAAGCCGACGAAGGAATGTGGTTTTTAATGTTCATTGAGCGTTTAAACCACCGCGACATGCAAAAAATGGGCTTGCAATTGACAGCTGAAGAAATTTATAGTGTTAACAACCACAGTTTGAAAGATGCTGTTGTGCAGTTCAATGGAGGTTGCACTGCTGAAGTGATCTCGAAAGACGGATTGGTATTAACCAACCATCACTGCGGATATAATGCAATTGCAGAGCTGTCTACATCAGAAAATAACCTTTTGAAGAATGGTTTTTGGGCACAAAACAAAAAAGAAGAAATTAAACCTTCCAGTCTATATGTTCGTTTCTTTGTCCGTATGGATGATGTTTCAAAACGTATTTTATCAAAAGTTAACGATAAAATGACAGAAGCAGAAAGAGAAAAAGCAATAAATCAAGAAATTGCTTTAATCGATAAAGAAAATAATGAAGGCGGAAAATATACTGTTTCTGTGCGTCCTTTTTTTCAAGGAAATGAATATTACTATTTTGTTTACCAAGATTATAAAGATGTTCGTTTTGTAGGTGCACCGCCAGAAAGTTTAGGAAAATTTGGTGGCGATACAGACAACTGGGAATGGCCACGTCATACTGCTGATTTCTCTATGTTCAGAATTTACGCAGACGCCAATGGAAATCCGGCAGATTATTCTCAAAGCAATGTTCCATTACAGCCAAAACACTATTTGCCAATTAGTTTAGGTGGCGTGAAAGAAGGAGATTTTGCAATGATTTTAGGTTATCCGGGAAGAACCAACCGTTGGATGCCAGCGGGCGGCATTGAGCAAAATGTGAAATTTGCCTATCCTGCTTGGGTTGAAGGCGCCAAAACAGGGATGGATCAAATGAAAAAATACATGGATCAAAGTGAAGATTTGAATCTTGTGTATGCTTCAAAATTTGCAGGAACAGCAAATTATTGGAAAAACCGTCAGGGAATGATTGATGCTTTAACCAAATTTGAAACGGCAA
>CAMDPE010000193.1 GCA_945903795.1 Lutibacter flavus
ATCTGTTTTTAAATAAAAATAGTGCACTCGATTTTACGGCGTTGAGAAAATTACATCAATACATCATCAAAAATAAAATAGAAATCATTCACGCCCACGCAACCTCTTATTTTACGGCATTTTTAGTGAAGATATGGGTTCCGAAAATCTCTGTTATCTGGCACGACCATTATGGGGAAAGTGAAAATTTGAAGTCAAGAAAAAAATTTCCTTTAACGCTTGTTTCAAGCACTTTTAAAACGGTTATTTCCGTAAATAACAACTTGAAACAATGGGCGCAGCAAAATCTAAAGGCAAAACAGTACAAATATCTGGCAAATTTCGCGTCATTCGATAACACATCAGACAAAAAAACGCAATTGCAAGGCGTAAAAGATAAACGCATCGTTTGCCTGGCCAATTTAAGACCGCAAAAAGACCATTTGAATTTATTGAAAGCTTTTAAAATAATAAAGGAGAAACATTCAGACTGGACCTTACATTTGGTAGGCTTGGATTTTAATGATGCCTATGCGGAAGAAATAAAAATTTATATTAGGGACCATTGTTTAAATGCTTGTGTATTTTTGTACGGAAGCTGCAACGATATGCAGCATATTTTGGAGCAGGCTACAATCGGAGTTTTGGCTTCAAAATCGGAAGGCTTGCCGGTGGCATTGCTGGAATACGGTTTGGCAAAATTGCCCGTGGCAGTGACCGATGTAGGAGAATGCGGCTTCGTGGTCGGCCATATGAATGGTGGGATGGTGGTGCCGCCAAAGAAGGAAGAAATGCTGGCGGAAGCGCTCATTTTTTTGATAGAAAATGAAGAAAAGCGAAAAACATTTGGAGAAAATTTATACAATAATATATGTTTAAATTATAGTAAAAATGCATTTATCACCCAATTAATCACCTTATATAAACTTGGATAAAAGTTCGTCACATATCCGTTTAATTTTGGCTGGCTTGCACCTGGTGCTTGGCGCATTGTTGCTTTCCGGACTTATTTCTAAAGCGTATTCCTTTTTAATCATATTTTTTGGGGTATTGTACATCATCAGAAATAAGAATGAAAACAATGAAGCGATTCATTGGAGCGCCTATTTGGTTGGGGCAGAAGTGTTATTTCGTATGTCGGCCGGCATGATTTTTTACGAATTGCCAAAATATGCAGTATTGGTTTTTTTATTTACGGGATTGATGGTGGAAAAACGTCAGCACCACATCTCAATAAGCTACCTCATTTATATCTTGTTATTGCTGATAGGAATTGCTTTTGTGGACATACCTTTTACCGAATCCATTAGAAAAGCCATTGCCTTTAATTTAAGCGGCCCTATTTTGCTGGGCGTTTCGGCCATTTATTTTTACAGACGTAAATTGGCGCTTTCTACCCTTATGGATATGCTGTTTTATATGGTATTGCCCATTATATCAACGCTAACTTTATTGTATTTAAGATCACCGTCTGTAAGTGAAATTTCATTTGGAGGCGATGCCAGCTTTGAAGCTTCAGGGGGCTATGGCCCAAACCAGGTGGCCACCGTACTGGGGCTGGGGGTATTTATTGTGGGGACGCATCTGTTTTTGAAACGGCGTATTTTTGCACTTTTCAGTGTCGATATTTTATTATTTACGTATTTGATTTACAGGGGCCTATTAACATTTTCAAGAGGGGGAATGGTTACGGGACTTCTGGCAATTTCTTTGTTTACCTACTATTTTATTATTTCTAAAGAAAACAAAATTATAAATTTAGCCAAATACTCCGGATTGGTGGCCTTGTTTGGTGTTGCTTTATTTATGTATACTTCAAACGCAACCGGCGGAATGCTCGAAAATAGGTATGCCAATAAAAATGCAGCGGGTAATGCCAAATCCGACTTTACTACAGGAAGAGCCACGTTATTTGCTAGTGAAATGAGTGCTTTTATGGAGAATCCGTTTTTTGGCGTTGGTGTGGGTGGCGGAAAATTTTACAGAATAGAAGAATTGGAAATCAGGGCGGCTTCCCATAATGAAATGGGCCGGTTAATTGGTGAACACGGGCTTGTGGGTATTGTGGCGCTTTTAATTTTGCTGGTGGTTCCTATTCGGCATATGTTTAAACAACCCTATTTGGCACGTGCTTTTTTGGGATCGTTTTTAATATTTTGGTTTTTAACCATCAACCATTCGGCTATGCGAATTGCATTTCCGGGTTTCATATATGGACTAAGTGTGGCGGTTATTGTGTTTAAAGATAATGAAGAAGAAGATGACTAAATTACGATTTAATTTACAAATTAATACTTTAGCATTAATTGATAAAGTGCCGGTTAACACCTTTGTAATACGAATTGAAGTAGGTGTCCTTTGATTTTTTTCATTGTAAAATATTGAAAGCATCATCCTGAACTTGTTTCAGGATCTCATTAATGAAGTTCCAAACATAAATGGCTGAAGTTGCAACACAAAGAGCGTTATGGTCTTTATCTCTGTTACTTTTTTTATCAATGAAAAAAATTAAAATATTAAATGGAGCGAGTCACAAATTATGAATTAGATTTATGAATTTAAAAAATATTAGTTACAACCAACAATCTATTGAAAAAAATAATCTACATAGGAAATAATTTGGCCAATATGAATCCGACGCCTTTAAAACAACTGACATTGTTGTTTAAAGAAGACGGGTATGAAGTGCTTGTTTATTCAGCTAAAAAAAATAGATTTTTGCGCTTATTGGAAATGGGTGTTGGAATTGCTAAAAACGCCAATGCTAATTATGTGATCATTGACACTTACAGCACTGCTAATTTTTATTTTGCGCTGATTTCCTCACAATTGGCTCGTTTGTTTTCCATAAAATACGTGCCCATTTTACACGGCGGAAATTTGCCAAAAAGGATTCAAGAAAATCCGCGGTTGGCTAATTTAATATTTAAAAATGCCGAAATAAATGTATCGCCTTCCCTATATTTACACGAGGAATTTCAGAAAAAACAATTTAAAACGATATTTATTCCGAATGCCCTTGAAATTAAAAAATACATTTTTAAAAACCGAATTGAATTTAAGCCCAACTTATTGTGGGTAAGGGCGTTCGACAAAATATACAATCCGGTAATGGCTATTAAAGTATTGACATTGCTGAAAAAAAAATATCCCGAAGCGCGTTTGTGTATGATTGGGGCAGATAAGGATGGTTCTTTAAATGAAGTAAAAAAGCTGGCAAAGCAACAAGGTGTTTCAGAAGCTATAGAATTCACCGGTTTGCTGTCAAAATCAGATTGGATTCGAAAATCGGAAGATTTTGATATTTTTATCAATACCACCAACATAGACAATATGCCGGTGAGCGTATTGGAGGCTATGGCGCTGGGTTTACCGGTGGTTTCAACCAATGTTGGAGGATTACCCTATTTGATAGAAAATGAGGTGGATGGAATCTTAATTCCCGTAAATGATGAAAATAAAATGACGGAAGCCATAATAAACTTGCTCAAAACTCAGGAGAAAGCGCATAAATTGTCCCTAAATGCACGAGAAAAAGTTGAAAAGTTTGATGTAAACAGGGTAAAAGCGCAATGGCATAAATTGTTGGAAAATGTTTAAATTGATTTATAAAATAGGCGAGCGATTAAGGAATCCTTCCATAGCAGCAAGGTTTCATTTTCTTAAAGCGTCGGAAAAATGGCCTTTGGCTTCGTTGGAAGCCTATCAATTGAAAAAATTACAGGAATTGGTATCGGTTGCTTATGCAAATTCCACCTATTATAAAAATAGTTTTGATGTATTTGGGGTGAAACCATCCGACATCCGATCGCTTGAGGATCTCAAAAAGTTGCCATTCATCTCAAAGTCTGATTTGTTGGTTCACAATAAAGATATTCACACAAACCATAAATTTAAAAAATATTTTCAGGCCAATACTTCCGGAACATCGGGTGAATCGTTAAAATTTAGGAGGGAAGAATCGGCCGATTCTTTTAACAGGGCTGCTATTTATAGAGGATATTCCTGGCACAACGTAAAGCCGTGGGAGCGAAACGGGTATTTTTGGGGCTATAATTTTTCAGAAATGGCCGTGCTAAAAATAAGGATGCTGGACAGTTTGCAAAATCGTTTCAGAATATTCAATTACCGAAAAGAATCTATCGATTTTTTTATAACGAAGCTTAAAAAGGCGAAATTCCTGCATGGCTATTCTTCTATGATTTATGAAACCGCTAAAATAATCAATAGTCAAAATCTGCAAAAACCTATAAACTTAAAAATGGTGAAAGGCACTTCAGAAAAAATATTTGAGTCCTACCAGGAAGAAATTCAAAAGGCATTTGGACTTAGAATGATTAGTGAATATGGCGCTGCTGAAACAGGAATAATTGCTTTTGAATGTCTAAATGGAAATATGCACCTCAATATGGAAGGGGTGATTGTGGAAGAAATTGACCATGAAATTGTGGTGACCAATTTGCAGATGCAGGCTTTTCCAATCATTCGCTATAAATTAGGCGACTATATTAAATTGGCGCCTGAAACCACAATATGTGAATGCGGTATGCAACACGTCATCATTGAAGAAGTCACGGGCAGGATAGGACAAACTGTTTATGGAAAAAACAACACGTATCCCAGTTTGTATTTTTATTATATTTTTAAAAATTTAGCGTCAAAACAATCGTTATTATTAACCTATCAAGTGGTTCAAAAGGAAAAAGGAAAATTAATTTTTTTGATAGAACAACGTTTGGATGGCGCACAATTGATACATTTGGAAAATGAAATTGCAGTTTATTTTAAAAATGATATGGAATTTACGATTGCATTCGACCAAAATTTAACAGCTCATCATCAAAAGCTAAAAAGTTTTATTTCAAATATTGCCTAAATGATTCCACTGGTATCCATTATTACACCTTGCTACAACGCTGAATATTTTATTTCGGAAACTATTTTATCTGTTCAAAATCAGACATTTACCAATTGGGAATGGTTTATTATGGATGATTTTTCAGAGGACAGTACCGTTTCTATTGTTAAGGAATTTGCGCAAAAAGATGCACGAATTAAATTGTTGCCGCTTAAAAAAAACGCTGGTGCAGCCATTGCCCGTAATATGGGAATAGCCCTGGCCAAAGGAAATTATATGACTTTTATTGATGCGGATGATGTGTGGAAACCTCAATTTTTGGCTGAAAATATAGCCAATATCAAACAAACTGAAGGTTTTTTATGTGCCTCTTACGAAATGTATGATGCAACCCTTAACCAAAAATTAGGAGAATTAATCGTCCCGCAATATGCAACCTATTCCTCCATTTTAAAAACGAATACCATCAGTTGCTTAACTGCATTTATTGATATTTCACGTTTGGGAAAAGAGTTTATGCCCGAAATAAAATACCGGCAGGATATGGGGCTGTGGTTAAAATACCTGAAGAAAATAAATAGGGTGGAAGGTATTCCCCAAATTCTGGCCATATATAGAATCAGAAAACAATCGCTTTCCAATAATAAATTAAATTTATTGCAACACCAGTGGACTTTTTACCGGGAAGTTGAAAAATTATCTTTTTTTAGGTCGGGCTATTATTTTAGTATTTGGATGTATTATGGATCAAAAAAATATTGGTTATTGAAAGCTAAAATTAAAAAGGTTTAAGTTAAAAATTAATACGATTAACTCACCTATGGATACCTTTGGTGTACAGCCGAGATGTAGCAAAAAGGGCTGGTAAAAAAAATGAGAAGCACTAAAAATTTATAGAAATCGTTTATCAATAAGAAAAGTACCTACTTTTCCTTAAGAACAAAAAATGCTAAAATCTAAAAACATACAATTAAATTAAATAATTAACGTTATAACTTTGTGAAAAAAAAATAGCATAACTTTGGTTGCTGCCTAAGTGAAAAAGAAAAAATAATTTCAAATGTCTTATAACAAATCATTTCTGAATATATCTGAACGTAAACTTTATTTGCGTGTTCTGGATATTGGTTTTATGTTGCTGGGTCTCTATGTGTTTAATGCATTATTTAAATTTGACTATTTTGATTTTTCCAGTCCAAACAGCAAATTGTGGATTTCAACCTTAATAATTTACTTGTTGGTATTTGGGGAAATTTTTGAAATGTATAATTTAAAGGTAGCGAGCAATAAATA
>CAMDPE010000194.1 GCA_945903795.1 Lutibacter flavus
TACTGAAATATTCCAGAACCTTAAAAAAATACTTCACGATAGAGGCTTAAGTACTGCAGTTGGTGATGAAGGTGGTTTTGCACCAACTTTTGACGGAACTGAAGATGCAATTGAAACAGTATTAAAAGCAATTGAAAATGCTGGATATAAACCTGGAGAAGAGGTGAAATTGGCTTTGGATTGTGCCGCAGCTGAGTTTTATGTTAATGGAAAATATGACTATACAAAGTTTGAAGGCGATAAAGGCATTATAAGAACGTCTGAACAGCAAGCAGATTATTTGGCTGAACTGGCTTCTAAATACCCAATTATTTCTATTGAAGATGGTATGGATGAAAACGACTGGGAAGGTTGGAAATATTTAACTGATAAAATTGGTGATAAAGTCCAATTGGTAGGGGATGATTTATTTGTTACGAATGTAGAAAGATTGTCAAGAGGTATTGAAAACGGCATTGCAAATTCAATTTTGATTAAGGTTAACCAAATTGGTACTTTAACTGAAACAATTGCAGCGGTTAATATGGCTCAAAATGCGGGTTATACTTGCGTTATGTCACACCGTTCTGGTGAAACTGAAGACAATACCATTGCAGATTTAGCTGTTGCATTAAATACTGGTCAAATTAAAACAGGATCAGCTTCACGTTCTGACAGAATGGCAAAATACAATCAATTGCTAAGAATCGAAGAGGAGTTAGGTAGCATTGCTTACTATCCGCAGGAAAAAGCATTTAAAATTTAAGAATAGTTTATTTTTTAACAAAAAAGTCGAGAATTCTCTCGGCTTTTTTTATGCTATGTAACAATGTATACGTTTTTAGCAAAACATTGACTTAAATCATATAAAATTCCTACAAAATTCATTAAATTCGTGATAATTAAGAACTAATAATTTAATAACATTAATATATCTACATAAGCGATGTCAAATAAAGCGATTTTAGAATTAAACGGTAAGAAATATGAATTTCCAGTTTATACAGGAACTGAAAATGAAATTGCCATGGATATTTCAGTATTAAGGTCTGTAACTGAAGGTTTAATTACCCTGGATGTTGGTTATAAAAACACAGGTTCATGCTCCAGTAAAATAACTTTTTTAGATGGTGAAAAAGGAATTTTAAGACACAGAGGTTATGCCATAGAAGATTTAACTAAAAAAGCCTGTTTTTTGGAGGTGGCATTTTTAATCATATTTGGAGAGCTTCCTTCAAAAGAAGAATTTGAAAAATTTAAGATTGATATCAAAAAGAATTCAATGGTCAACGAAGAAATGAAAGATATCGTTGAAGGTTTCCCAAAATCAACACATCCAATGGGAATGTTGTCGAGTTTAACAAGTGCGTTAACAGCTTTTAATCCTGGCGTTGTAAATGTGAATTCAAAAGAAGATATGTACAATGCTGTCACTAAAATATTGGGTAAATTTCCTGTGTTGGCAACTTGGGCACACAGAAGAAATAACGGATTGCCATTAAACTATTCCGACAATTCATTGGACTACATCTCAAATATTATGCAGTTGATGTTTAAATTGCCAACAGAACAGTATGTGATAAATCCAATTGCAGTTAAGGCTCTTGATGAATTGCTAATTTTGCATGAAGATCATGAACAAAACTGTTCAACTTCAACAGTTCGTATGGTGGGTTCTTCTGGTGCAGGATTGTTTGCGTCAGTATCTGCTGGAGTTTCTGCTTTGTGGGGTCATCTTCACGGTGGAGCAAACCAAGCTGTACTTGAAATGTTGGAAGAAATACAAAAAGATGGTGGCGATGTTGAGAAGTTCATCAACAGAGCAAAAGATAAAGATGATTCTTTCCGATTGATGGGATTTGGCCACAGGGTTTACAAAAACTTTGATCCAAGAGCCCGAATTATTAAAAAAGCAGCTGATGAATTATTTGCAGATCTTAATTTAACTGATCCGGTTTTAAAAATCGCAAAACATTTAGAAGAAGTTGCGCTTAAAGATCCATACTTTGCAGAGCGTAAATTATATCCTAACGTAGATTTCTATTCAGGAATTATTTATAGAGCTTTAGGAATTCCAGTGGCCATGTTTACAGTGATGTTTGCTGTGGGCCGTTTACCTGGATGGATTGCACAATGGAAAGAAATGCGTGAAAACGGAGAACCAATTGGTCGTCCACGTCAATTATATGTTGGTGAGCCATTGCGTCCATTTAAAGAATTTGAAGAGAGATAATTTCAACTTTTTTTTAAATTTATAAAAAAACCTCATATTAAGTTATGGGGTTTCTTTATTTTTACGTGAAAATTAAGATATATGATAAAATTGAATGTTCACAATGAGACTTCTCGACTTAGGGCCGTGGTTTTGGGTACTGCAATCAGCAATGGTCCCACCCCCAAAATAGCCGAGGCATATGATCCTAAATCATTGGAACATATCAAAGCAGGAACTTATCCGCTTGAAAAGGATATGGTGCTTGAAATGGAAGCTTTTAACAAGGTGTTCGAAAAATATAATGTAAAAGTGTATCGGCCAAAATTAATTGAAAATTACAATCAGATATTTACACGCGACATTGCCTTTGTTATTGAAGATAAATTATTTAAATCCAATATTTTACCAGACAGAGAAAAAGAAATAGATGCCATTCAATATGTGCTGGACGAAATTGATCCAAATAACATTATTGTAGCTTCTGATGATGTTCATTTTGAAGGAGGTGATGTGATGCTTTGGAATGACCATATTTTTATTGGCACTTATAAAGGCGACGATTATAAAAATTACATTACGGCCCGCACCAATATGAAAGGCGTTAATTTCATTAAAAATTTATTTCCCCATAAAATTGTAAAGGAATTTGATTTGGTGAAATCGAATACAAATGCAAGAGAAAACGCACTTCATTTAGATTGTTGTTTTCAGCCGGTTGGAAAAAATAAAGCCATCATTCATAAAGAAGGTTTTAGAGATGAGAATGACTATAATTATCTGGTAAATTTATTCGGAAAAGAAAATTTGTTTCACATTACAAAAGATGAAATGTACCAAATGTTTTCCAATATTTTTTCAATATCGGATGAAGTGGTGGTTTCAGAAAAAAACTTTACACAACTAAATAATTGGTTGCGGGAACAAGGTTTTACGGTTGAAGAAATACCATACGCAGAAATATCAAAACAAGAAGGCTTGTTAAGATGTACAACATTGCCTTTAATAAGAGATTAATTTTATGGAACAAATTACAAATACAATTTTAATGATTCGCCCAGTTTCATTTCGAATGAATGAACAAACGGCAGTAAATAACTACTATCAAAAAGTTTTGGAAAGTTTAACGCCCGAAACAGTGCAATTTAAAGCGTTGCAGGAGTTTGATGATTTTGTGGAAAAACTAAAAGCGGTTGGGGTAAACGTTATTGTTGTTGATGATGCACTAGATACCGACACGCCAGATTCAATTTTTCCTAACAATTGGATTTCTTTTCACGAAAATGGTGATGTTGCTTTATATCCAATGTTTGCCGAAAACAGACGATTGGAAAGGAGAGAGGATCTATTGGAAACGCTGGAAGATTTAGGTTTTCAAATCAATAATGTGGTGGATTATACTTCTGCGGAAGAAGAAAAAATATATTTGGAAGGTACTGGAAGTTTGTTGCTGGATAGGTCGAACGGAAAAGCCTATTGCGCCTTATCGCCAAGAGCAGATGAAGATTTATTGATTGAATTTTGTGAAGATTTTGAATTTACGCCTGTTTCTTTTGTCGCAAATCAAACGTTGGATGAAAAACGAGTGCCAATTTATCATACCAATGTGATGATGTGTTTGGGTGAAAAATTCTCAGTTATTTGTTTGGACAGCATTGATGACAAAAAAGAACGCAAAGAGGTTATCAAACATTTAAAGGAAGACAAGAAAGAAATTATTACCATTACGGAAGAACAGGTCAATAATTTTGCCGGGAACATGCTTCAGATTTTGGGAAGCAACAATGAGCGTTACATTGTGATGTCAAACTCAGCCTTTGAAAGTTTAAATAAACAGCAAATTAACCAGCTTGAAAAGCACGGTAAAATACTTTACAGCTCATTGGACACTATTGAAGCCTGCGGAGGCGGAAGTGCGCGTTGTATGATGGCCGAAGTTTTTTTGCCAAAAAACGAATAATTTAATTCAATAAATCAGCTTAAAGAAATGCTTTCAAAAAAAACAAAATACGGACTTAAGGCGTTGAGCTATCTTGCCAGACAAGAGGCAAATGTTCCTATTTTAATTTCAGACATTTCTGAATCGGAGAACATTTCAAAAAAGTTTTTGGAAAGTATTTTATTGACGTTAAAAAAGAGTGGAATCCTTTCTTCCAAAAAAGGTAAAGGCGGCGGCTATTATTTGATTAAAAATCCAAATGACATAAAAATTTCCACTGTAATTCGCTTGCTCGAAGGCCCAATTGCTATGCTTCCCTGTGTTAGTTTAAATTATTATGAAAAATGCGATGATTGTAAGAGCGAAGAGCGCTGCAGCTTAAATATTTTAATGGCGGAAGTGCGTGACAGCACGTTGAAAATTCTTGAAAATAAGACCTTGGCTAATTTTCATTGCGGCACTAATGATTAATTGGAATGAAGTTTATAAGTAAAAAAAAAGACTGTCTATTGAGACAGTCTTTTTATTTTTTTAGAATTAGGCTTTAACCAAAACTGGAATTTTGATGTCGAACAATGCTGTTCTTAAAGTTTCCAATTCGCCTAACAACACTTCTTTATTCGCCTCAAAATAAATTTTTGATTCGGAAAATAATTGTTGGTAATATTCAATACCTTCATTTAAATTGGTTTGAAAAGCAGTTAAATATTTTTGATTTTTCACATTAAATGAATCGCTAAACTCATCAACTTTATTGGAAAAATAATCAACGTACATCGCCAACTCTTTGATGAACATATGCGGACGATTTTTTGTTTCAATCACATTTGAACGTCCATAAATATGGTCAATCATTTCTTTTAACGTTAAATCCTTCGTGAAATAAGCCATATTTGGGCCTGGGCAAATTGCCACGCCTTGTGTTTCTCCTTTTCTTTCAATGCCATAGTTAAAGAAAGCGGAATTGGCCAATCCTTCGCACAAACAAGCTTTTTCGGTAATTTTATTGGCTTTTTCAGCAAACTCACTTGAACTTAAGTTTTCAAGTTTTAGTTCATTTAATTTTATGGTTTGGTATTTTTTTGACGCCGTGCAAATTACTCTATCAGTGTATTCTGTATTTGAGGAAAGAAATTTTTTGGTGCAAGCACTGCCGGCTTTGTCAGCCGCAATTCTTTCGTTTTTAATAATCTCATTGGTATTTCCCCTTAAACTGTTAAAAGGAACTCCCAAAGGAGAAATATTGCTTAAAAACAAATCTTTTTCCGTGGCAACCCGCAACGCTTCTCTGGTCACTTCATCAACTGTGGTCACTTCTGGCACCAATAAAAATGGAGAACCCCAACCAACGGAATCAATATTGTAATTGTCCATTAAAAATTCGTGTTCTTCATAATTCCCAACACCACCCTGAACGGTAATTGCCAAACTTAAAGGCTCCGTTGGAATGTGTCTTTCTTTGTTTTTTAATGCTTCAACTAAAATGCCGTGAATTTCATCTATTAAAGCATTTTTGTTCGATTTAAATTCTTCTAAAATTGGACCTAATAAATATCCATCTGATGCAAAAGCATGGCCGCCACAATTTAAACCGGATTCTATTCTGTATTCAGAAACCCAAAGCCCTTTTTTGGCTAAAAATTTCCCTTGAATAATTGCCGATCTGTAGTCGCTTACTTTTAAAATTATTTTCTTTTTCAGATGATTGTTTTCATTAGGGAAAAAATCATTGAAATTTTCAAAATAGCTGTATAATCTTGGGTTCATTCCTGCAGAAAGTACCACAGATGATTCTAAAGTACTGTTTGCAAAACCTCTTAAGGCTGCATGTGCGTCATTAAATTCAATTGGCAATAAATCTTTTTTGCTATAATTGGGTTTATCCAATTTGGTCATAATATTCACATCAATACTTCCAGGTTTTAGGTTGCTTTGGATCCAATTGCTCAAATCTTCTTTTATCGTATTGTGTTGGATAGT
>CAMDPE010000195.1 GCA_945903795.1 Lutibacter flavus
TGGCACCTTCACATTTTTCACAAACTTTATTTTCTTCGCTTTTTTCTAATAATTTTAAAATTTTTGCATAAATTTTTCCATCTGACTCGTAAATTTCTACAATTGATCTTTCTTTTCCTGTTTCATCGTCAATGGTTTTCCATTTTCCAATTATTGATTGTGAGTGACTAAGAATCGATAGGAATAATACAAAAATGAGCACTATTTTTTTCATAGAATAAATATTAAAAAAGTTTGGCGTCGAATTGAAAATCCCATTTTCCCTGAACTTTTAAAACTTGTTCAATCACATCACGAACACAGCCATTTCCACCTTTTTTTTGCGAAATATATCCAGAAATTTGCTGAATTTCAGGAACTGCGTCTTTAGGACAACAAGGCAATCCAACAATTTTCATTACTTGATAATCGGGAATGTCATCACCCATATATAAAACTTCTTCGGGTTTAATGTTGTAAAGCGTAGTATAATCTTTAAATTGATCAGTTTTATGATGTGTTCCTAAGTAAATATCCGTAATTCCCAAAGCCATAAATCTTGCACGCACGCCTTCGTTGGTTCCACCAGAAATAATGCAAACACGATATCCTGCTGTTAAGGCAGTTTTAAGCGCATATCCATCTTTAATATTCATTTCGCGAAGTAACTCGCCGGTTTCGGTTACTCTTACATTTCCATTTGTAAGCACGCCATCAACATCAAATATGAAGGTGGTTATTTGGGGCATTATTTCTTTATAACTTTTTTCCATAAGTATTGTAAATAGATTTGGTAAGCAATGTGTAAATTTCTTGTTGATTTTTAGTTAGCATTGCGATATGTTTTTGAATGGTTTTGGTATCGTTTCTTTTTGCAGGTCCGGTTTGTGCATCAAGCGGCGGCAAAGTAGTTATTTTATTTGCCGTTTCCAGTATTAAAGGAAGTAATATTTCAAAAGGCATCTTATGCTGCTCACAAATCTCATGACCGATATGGTACAAATGATTCACAAAATTATTCACAAAAACGGCAGCCACATGCAAACTTTTTCGCTGGGTTGAATTTATGTGGTAACAATTTTTTGACATTGATTTTACCAAAGTTTCCAGCAGCATTAAATCTTTTTCACTTTCAGCTTCAATACAAATCGGAACGGTTGAAAAATCGATTTTTCTTTCTCTGGAAAAGCTTTGCAACAAATAAAACACCCCTTTTTTTGAAGTTGATTTGAGTTCATCCAAAGCCATACTTCCAGAAGTATGCACCACCAATTTGTTTTTTAAATTTAAGGCTGATGAAAGCTCAGAAATAGCATTATCTGAAACTGCAAGAATGTATATATCGGCATCCTTTAATTCCGATAAATTATTTGTTATTGAAGTGCTGTTTTTAAAGCAGTCAATTTTCCCCAAACTTCTATTGTAAACCTGAACAACATTAACCACACTGTTTTGCAACAATGCATTTGTTAAATGATAGGCTACATTTCCACCGCCAAGGATTACAATATTAATCATTATGCGAAGGTAAATTTTTAAAGTTAAATTTTTAAAGTTAAAAGTTAAATATTAAAAGTTGAAGGCTAAAAAACCAATAACAATAACTTTTAACTTTTTAATTAAAAACTTACTTTATTGCGGATTGTGCAGCGGCAACTCTGGCAATTGGAACTCTATATGGCGAGCAGCTAACATAGTCCAAACCAGTTTCGTGGCAAAATGCTATGGAACTTGGTTCGCCACCGTGTTCTCCGCAAATACCAACTTTTAGGTTTGGTTTTGTTTTTCTGCCTTTTTCTGTTCCCATTTTAACCAATTGACCAACACCTTCCTGGTCCAAAACATCGAAAGGATCAACGGCTAAAATTCCTTTTTTAATATAAATAGGTAAAAATTTGCCGGCATCATCACGGGAATATCCAAAGGTCATCTGGGTTAAATCGTTTGTGCCAAAAGAGAAAAATTCGGCTCGCTGTGCTATTAAATCGGCAGTTAAAGCGGCACGCGGTATTTCAATCATCGTACCAACCAAAAACTTAATAGTGTCATTTCTTTCCTCAAAAACTTTACTTGCGGTTGCTCTAATGATTTCTTCTTGGGCGATATACTCTTTTAGTGTGCCAACTAAAGGAACCATAATTTCAGGGATTGCTTCAATTCCTTTGGCTTTTAAATTTAGCGCAGCTTCTATAATTGCCCTTGTTTGCATTTCAGTAATTTCGGGATAGGTATTTCCTAAGCGGCATCCTCTATGTCCCAACATTGGATTGAATTCTGCCAATTCAGCCACTTTATTAATAATAGAATTTAATGAAACTTTCATTTCTTCAGCAAGCTCTTTTTGCAGCGTTAATTCATGGGGAACAAACTCGTGTAATGGAGGATCCAATAAACGGATTGTTACGGGAAATCCTTGCATGGCTTCAAATATTCCCTCAAAATCTGTGCGCTGCATTGGGAGTAATTTTACCAAAGCAGCTTTTCTTCCGTCAACATTTTCAGATAAAATCATTTCGCGCATAGCTTTAATGCGGTCTTCATGAAAAAACATATGTTCTGTTCGGGTAAGCCCGATTCCCTGAGCGCCAAAATTACGTGCTACTTTTGCATCTTTTGGCGTATCAGCATTTGTACGTACTTTCATGGTTGCAAATGTGTCGGCCAATTCCATAATTTCAGCAAATTCACCACTTAATTCAGGTTCAACAGTTGCTAAATTTCCTTCATAAATATTTCCTGCCGAGCCGTTTAATGAGATCCAGTCGCCTTCATGGTACACTGTACCATTAACACCCATTGTTCGGCTCTTATAATCAATTTTTAAAGCGCCAACTCCAGAGATGCAGCATTTTCCCATACCACGTGCAACAACTGCCGCATGGGAAGTCATGCCGCCGCGTGCTGTTAAAATTCCATTGGCAATATTCATACCTTCCAAATCTTCAGGAGAAGTTTCAATTCGCGCCAATATTGCATTTTTATATTTGTGAGCTTCGTCTGCAAAGAAAACCAACTGACCGCTGGCGGCGCCAGGAGATGCAGGCAATCCTTGCGCAATTACGTTGGCATTTTTCAATGCTTTTGGGTCAAAAACAGGATGTAACAATTCATCCAGTTTATTTGGTTCTATGCGTAAAATCGCTTCTTTTTCGGTAATTAAATCTTCTTTTAATAAGTCCATCGCAATTTTCACCATAGCAGCGCCTGTGCGTTTGCCATTTCTGGTTTGAAGCATCCAAAGTTTACCTTCCTGAATGGTAAACTCCATATCTTGCATATCTTTGTAATGGTCTTCAAGTTTTTGCTGATATTCATTTAGTTCCGCATAAATTTCAGGCATTAATTCTTCTAAGGAAGGATAATTTTCAGCCCTGTCGGCTTCTTCAACCCTGGCCAATTTTGCCCAACGCATGGAACCTAATTTGGTGATTTGCTGTGGCGTTCTTGCGCCAGAAACAACATCTTCACCTTGTGCATTAATTAAATATTCACCATTGAACTGATCTTCTCCCGTTGCGGCATCACGCGTAAAACAAACGCCTGTACCAGATTGGCTTCCCATATTTCCGTAAACCATCGCTTGCACGCTTACGGCTGTTCCCCAATCATCTGGATAGCCGTGCATATTTCTATAATATACAGCTCTGTCACCGTTCCAACTATTAAAAACAGCTATTATGGCGCCCCAAAGCTGATCCCAAGGATTTGTTGGAAAATCTTGTCCTGTGCGTTTTTTTACGGCATCTTTAAATGCTGTTACTAGGATTTTTAAATCTTGAACCGTAAATTCAGTATCCAATTTAATGCCCCTTTTATCTTTTAAATCTTCCATAATTTCTTCAAAAGGATCAATATCTTCTTTTGATTCTGGTTTCATACCCAATACAACATCCCCGTACATTTGAATAAAACGACGGTAAGAATCCCATGCAAAACGTTCATTGTTAGACTTTTTCGCGATGCCAATAACAGCATCATCATTTAAGCCTAAATTTAAAACTGTATCCATCATTCCTGGCATAGAAGCTCTTGCGCCTGATCGCACAGAAACCAATAATGGGTTTTCTTTATCGCCAAATTTAGCGCCCATTATTTTTTCAATATTTCCTATGGATTCTTCAACTTCTGAAACAATCATATTGATTACGGCTTCTTTTCCCAGCAGATTATATTCCGTACAAACTTCTGTAGTAATGGTAAAGCCAGGAGGAACAGGAATTCCAATTAAACTCATTTCTGCAAGGTTGGCACCCTTTCCTCCCAGCAGATTTTTCATTTTAGTATTTCCGTCGGCCGTTTTGTTTCCAAATTTAAATACCCTTTTTTTAACCATTTCAAGCGATTCCATAGTGAGTTGTTTTATATTAATAATCAGTTTTTTCTATGATGTTTACACAAAATTAAATGCTAAAGTTTTTATTTTAAATGATTTATATCATTTTAATTCTTATGGCATTAGATTCTGTTTCTGTTACAAAGTGAACCAAAACTTAATAAATCGGCTTTAATTAAAACAACGTTTTATGAAGTAATAAAAGTATGCGGTGCATTTTATAGTTTTTTAAATTTATTTGGTCAAATAATTATAATTTAAAGACCCTGAATTTGCTTTGTGAAATTTACAATAAAATTTATAAAATTTAAATAATAATTCATTAAATAGTTTTTTAAATTATTAAAAATTAACATATTTTCTATTTTATGTTAAAAAAAATGAAAATTCAATTAATTCACATTGGTTTTTAGTTGTATGATTTTTTGAATAAAGCGAATCAGGTCAATACCAATTATTATTGAAGAAAACGGCAGAAAAAAAATAATATTTTGAATCTAAATACTTGCTATATTAGCGCTGTGAAAAAAATGTTTAGAATCTTAGGTATTACGTTATTAACCTTGCTTTATTGTTTTACAATTGGCGTGGCTTATGACATTTCCCAAAATCCAGGTTTTAGCAATAAATCAGCAAAAGAAAAGGTTAATAATGACATAACAGTTTCCATTAAACTTTTTAGCAATTCTTCTCAAGCTGAAAGTTTGATAAATACTTTCAGTAATTCACTGCCAACGACTTTTAAAGTTTCAAAAAACGAGTTTTTTGCAATTTTGAAAATCAGGGAATTATTTTTTGCCAATGAATTTTCTCAATATATTTTTAGTGTAAGAAATTTTCTTATAAAGTATGGGAAAGTCAACATTATTTTCCCCTTCCATTATTTTTGGTAATCCATCCATTTTAAATAAATAATTGCTCTAATCGGCAATGAAATTGATTTTTTGCTGGTTTTGTATCTCAACAAAATCCTTAACATTATATTATAAAATCAAAAAATATTTAAAATGAATTTAGGAACCGCTATCACAGGGGCTATTTTTATAGCCATTTTTATGCTGCCATTTATATTTATGCTTAACGGCAGAAAAAAGAAAGAAAAACAATTGTTGCAGTCAATTTTAAACATTGCAAATAATCACCATTGTAAAATTACAAAACAAGAAATAAGTGAAGAATTTGCTATAGGACTTGACGAAACTCGAAATCAGTTATTCTTTTTAAAAAACACAACCGATAAAGAAATTAAGCAACACATAAATTTAGCAGAAATTAAATCTTGCAAGGTTGTTAAAACGGGTCATGCCGATGGGAATAAGGATAATAGTTATAAATCAATAGATAAACTTGATTTGCATTTTTCTTTTTTAAATAAGAATCATCCAGATATCTCATTAGTGTTTTATGATGCAGATGAAAATTTTGGGTTGAATGGGGAAATTCAGTTGATTGAAAAGTGGGCCAACATTGTGAATGACAGGTTAAAAAACCTTTAAAAAAAAGGTGTCAAATAAAAATTCTGGAGGTTTTGTCCTAGTACTTTTTATTTTTGGAAAAACCAAGTATAATAAAATTATGAACTGTAAATATATGAATTTGGGTTTATGTAATTGAAAAATTAGATGTATGAATAAGGTAATCATTTTTGAAATATTATAATACTTTTTAATAGCAATTTGATTACCTTACATCAGCAAAAAATGACCAAACATTATAAAGGGGTGGCTTCTGAAAAACCTATTAGAGTAGGAGTGAAATTAAAATTGAAATAAAATG
>CAMDPE010000196.1 GCA_945903795.1 Lutibacter flavus
ATTTAAAACAGCACTTACATCAAGTTCTCCATAATCCGTATTATCTTCCTCAACGGCCGATATGGCAATTTTTTCAAGTGGAACTTTTTCAAATTTATTATTCTTTTTTATTGCGGTGATGCTGTTGTTGATTACTATTTTTTTTAGCCAGGCGCCAAAAGTTACCTGACCGCTAAAGGAATCCAATTTTGTAAAAGCCGATAAAAACGATTCCTGCATCACATCTTCCGCTTCAAATGAATCGTTTACAATTCTAAAAGCAGTATTATACATTGCTTTATAGTACATTTTATAAATAGCAAATTGGGCTTTGGCATCGCCTTTTTTGCATCCTTCCAAAAGTTGGTTAATAGTTTGATTCACTTCTTTCAAAATCGATTTCTAATTAAAAGACAACATTATTTTTAAAGTGTTACACTTTTATTTAAAATTAAGCAATAATTTTGGTGTTCCCGCTAAAAAAAAGCGGGCGGGCTTTTCGTTTCAATCTTTTTTTGAGTAAAAAACCTCAAAAAAAGGATTTTCACTTCAATCCCTAACACAAATCCATTTAATGTTCATTCCAATTACCCAATAATTACAAAAAAATAATAGGGCTGAATAAGATTTTTGGCATAACAATTGAAATTTATTAAGAGATAACACAGCTGTTATTGATATAAATTATTGAAAATCAGAAATATAAATTAATTTTGCATAAATCATTTTTTAAGTCAAGAAATTATTAATGACAAAATGACCCAATAAAATACTATGAGTAAATCTAAATTTTTTAAACTGGACAATCTGTCATTGCAACACATGTTAGATGAGGATGCTGATTTGATTCCATTGATGACTCCAGAAGATGAAGAAGAAATAAATAATGAGGACATTCCGTCTGTATTGCCCATATTGCCTTTGCGAAATACTGTTCTGTTTCCTGGTGTTGTAATTCCAATTACCGCCGGTCGCGATAAGTCAATTAAGTTGATTGAAGAAGCGTACAAGGGAAATAAAATTATTGGTGTTGTTGCACAAAAGGATGAAAGCATTGAAGATCCAACAACCAACGATATTTATAAAGTTGGAACTGTTGCACGTATTTTGAGAATGTTGAAAATGCCCGACGGAAATACAACGGTGATTATCCAAGGCAAAAAACGTTTTGAAATTGATGCTTTTGTACAGGAAAAACCTTATTTGCAGGCAACCACAAAAGAACGCATTGAAGATCGTTCTGAAGAAAAAGAACCCGAATTTGAAGCCATTATTGAGTCCATGAAAGAAATGGCAATTCGTATTATTAAGGAGAATCCCAATTTGCCTTCCGAAGCCACATTCGCCATTAAAAATATTGAGAGCAATCCGTTTTTGATCAATTTTGTTTCTTCAAATATGAATTTGAAAGTGGAGGAGAAGCAAGAATTATTGCAATCCGATAACTTGAAAGAAAGGGCATTGCTGACCTTAAAAAAGATGGATGTTGAATTGCAGCGATTGGCTTTGCGAAATGACATTCAGTCTAAAACACGTTCTGATATGGATCAGCAACAACGCGAATATTACTTAAATCAGCAATTAAAAACAATTCAGGAAGAATTGGGCGGTGTTTCTTACGATGAAGAATTGGAAGAAATGCGCGAAAGGGCCAAAGCAAAGAAATGGAACGAGGAAGTAAAAGAAACGTTTGAGAAAGAATTGGGCCGTTTGCAACGCATGAATCCGCAGGTAGCGGAATATTCTGTGCAACGCAATTATTTGGACCTGTTGCTGGAATTGCCTTGGAATGAATATTCTGAAGACAAATTCGATCTAAAAAGGGCCCAAAGAATATTGGACAGAGACCATTTCGGATTGGAAAAAGTAAAAGAACGCATTATAGAGCATTTGGCGGTATTGAAGCTGAGAGGTGATATGAAATCCCCAATCATTTGTTTGTACGGCCCTCCGGGAGTCGGAAAAACTTCTTTGGGAAAATCGGTTGCTGAAGCACTTGGAAGAAAATATATTCGCATGTCTTTGGGCGGTTTGCGAGATGAAGCTGAAATTAGAGGCCACAGAAAAACGTATATTGGAGCCATGCCGGGCCGTATCATTAAAGATATGAAAAAGGCAGGCACTTCAAATCCGGTTTTTGTGTTGGATGAAATTGATAAAATGGGTTCTTCAAGCCATAACGGAGATCCGTCTTCTGCCATGTTGGAAGTATTGGATCCTGAACAAAACACCACATTTTACGACAATTATTTAGAGTTGGACTACGACCTTTCCAAAGTGTTGTTTATTGCCACGGCAAACAGTTTGTCTACCATTCCCTGGGCCTTGCGCGATCGTATGGAAATTATCAATGTTTCAGGCTATACCACGGAAGAAAAAATTGAAATCGCCAAGCGACATTTGTTACCGAAACAGTTAAAAGAACATGGATTGACAAGTGCACATTTGCAGATTGGGAAGAAACAATTGGAAAAAATTGTCGAAGCTTATACCCGGGAATCCGGCGTAAGGGGATTGGAAAAACAAATTGCCAAAATAGTGCGTTACGCGGCAAAATCAATTGCCATGGAAGAAGAATATGTGGTAAACATTACCACAGAAATTATTGAAAAAGTATTGGGTCCTTCTCATATGGAACGTGATAAATACGAAACCAATGAGATTGCGGGCGTCGTAACGGGCTTGGCTTGGACAAGCGTTGGAGGCGATATTTTATTTATTGAATCCATCATTTCCAAAGGAAAAGGCCTTACCATTACCGGAATGTTGGGCGACGTGATGAAAGAATCAGCAACCATTGCGATGGAATACATCAGGGCAAATGCCAGTGATTTTGGCATCGATCCAAAATTGCTGGATGAATATAAAATACATATTCACGTGCCGGAAGGCGCCACGCCAAAAGACGGACCAAGTGCCGGAGTTGCTTTGCTGACTTCCATAGTTTCCGTATTTACGCAACGCAGGGTGAAAGCCAAATTGGCGATGACAGGTGAAATTACCTTGCGTGGAAAAGTGTTGCCTGTAGGCGGAATCAAAGAGAAAATACTGGCTGCAAAACGAGCCAATATTAAAGAAATAGTGCTTTGTATCGAAAATAAAAGGGATATTGAGGAAATTAAGGAGTCGTATTTAAAGGGCTTGAAATTTCATTATGTGAATTCAATGAAAGAAGTGATTGATATTGCATTGACCAACGAGAAAGTTAAAAATGCAAAAGATTTAACAATATCAGCGGTTCCTAAGCCAATCTTGTAAATTTTTGAGATTATTATATTTAAAAAAAGGCTGCCATAAATTTATGGCAGCCTTTTTTTATACATTCCTGATATCTAAAATATGTCCGTTTTTTAATTCACCTTCAATATCTAGATGATAAATTTTTTCAGCAACCTGTTCCGGCGAAAATAAATCGCCGTGTTCATAGAAATCAATGAACCGCTGTACTGCTTTAAAATGATCTTTTGGTGTATTTCTAACTTTTTCCTGCATATTGGTATCAACAATTCCCGGATAAATGGAAACGATGCCAACTCCGTTTGCCAATTCTTTTTGTTCTTTTGAAACCACCTTGGTCATCATATCCAGTCCTGCTTTTGAAGCGCAATACATCACCCAGCTTTCGTATGGATTTACTGCGGCGCCCGATGAAATATTGAAAATTTGCTTTTTGCAGTTCCAGTCTTTCGACAATTTAATGAACTGAGAACTTAAAATCATAGGCGCAGTCAAGTTTACCTGAATGGTGTAGCTGATTTCTGAAGGCGTTAAATTTTCAATAGTGTTTACAGTTCCTAAATCGCCGGCATTGTTAATGAGCGTCAACTGTTTTGTGTTATTTTTGTCGAGATGCGAGAATATTTCAGTGAGGGTGTTTTCAATGGTTTCGCTTTTGCTTAAATCACATTGATATTGCTCTTCAAAATATAATTTTACCGCTTTGCTTCTTGAAATTGAAATTACCCTGTAGCCATTTTTATGATATTCTTTTGCCAGGCCAAGGCCTAAACCCTTGCTGCCACCGGTAATAATAAGTATTTTTTCCATTTGACTAAATTGAAATACCAATTTAGCAAATTTTGAGAACAACGTTGGCTATTTATCGAATTTTTTGGCTTCGTTCCAAAATACATCCATTTCGGCAAGTGACATATCGTGTAGTGATTTGTTAATTTTTTTGCCTTCGATTTCCAAAAACTGAAAGCGGCCGATAAACTTTTTATTGGTGCGCTCCAACGCATTTTCCGGATTTACGTTGATAAATCGTGCATAGTTAATCAGGGAAAACAGGACATCCCCAAATTCTGATTCTATGGCGTTGGTATTTCCTTTAACAAGTTCGGCATTCAATTCATTCAGTTCTTCCTGAACCTTTTCCCATACTTGCTCGGGTTTTTCCCAGTCAAATCCAACTCCGGCAACTTTTTCCTGAATTCTGCTGGCCTTTACCATGGCAGGAAGCGCTTTTGGAACGCCTTCCAAAACGGAAGTCTTTCCTTCCTGAAGTTTTAATTTTTCCCAGTTTTGTTTTACTTCTTCGTCATCTTTCACAACCACATCACCATAAATGTGTGGGTGGCGGTGAATCAGTTTTTCGGAAATTGAATTGGCAACATCGGCAATGTCGAAATCGTTAGTTTCTGAACCAATTTTTGCATAAAAAACTAAGTGAAGCATTAAATCGCCCAGTTCTTTTTTAATTTCTTGAAGATCATTATCCAGAATGGCATCACCCAATTCATAAGTTTCCTCAATGGTTAAATGCCGAAGCGATTCAAAAGTTTGTTTTTTGTCCCACGGGCATTTTAAACGCAACTCATCCATAATGTCCAGTAACCGGCCAAAAGCGCTGAGTTGTTGTTCCCTCGTATTCATAATTTATGCTTCTTTAATTTCTTCTTCCACTTCTTTAATAGCAGCGAAATCGAAATTTTTTGAAGCCAATAAATTATACCATTGTACTATTTTTTTAATATTTGAAGTATAAACGCGTTCTTCATCAAAATTTGGTAAAACTTCCCTGAAAAAAGATGTTAATGCTTTACTGCTTTCTTTGTGGCTCAATGCTTCTTTTCCATTCTCTTTTTCACCTATTGATTTTAAAACAATACGAAGTGGAATTTCTTCATCATAAGTATAAATAGCAATTTCATTTAAAGCGCTGATATTGTGTGTAACGGTAACTGGAATTCTTTTTGAGTCAATTAATGATTCCACGATAATTCCACCTTTAGATTGTGCTTTAATCTCATACAATCCTGGTTTTCCGTTGATGGCTACAATGTCTTTTAATTCCATTTGTTTTTTTAAATTTATTAATTGTTTAACTGTTTGTTTCTGAATTTGTTTAAAAGTGGAAAGTTTTCTACTTTTTCTTCAATGCGTAAAATTTCATTTTGTAATCAGTGCTCACAAGTCCTTTCGAAATATTTTCTAACTTCTTTTTAATTAATCGTCTGGTTAACGATGCAATTTTATCAATAAATAAAACGCCTTCAATATGATCATATTCGTGCTGAATTACCCTGGCAGGCATTCCATCAACAACTTCAATATGTTTTTCAAAATTTTCATCCAAATATTCAATGGTAATTTTTTCTTTTCTAAAAACATCTTCTGTAATGTGTGGAATACTTAAGCATCCTTCATTAAAAGCCCATTCATCTCCCTCTTCTTTAAGTATTTGTGCGTTGATAAATACCTTTTTAAAACTGCCCAAATATTCACGCTCTTTATCGTCTAAATCTTCATCATCCCCAAAAGGAGAGGTGTCCACAATAAAAAGCCTGATTGCTTTTCCAATTTGTGGTGCCGCCAATCCAACTCCGCGCGCATTTCCCATAGACTCTTTCATATCTTCAATGAGCTCTTTCAAATTTGGGTACTCATTATTAATATCAATACCTACTTTTCTTAAGACTGGATCGCCATATGCAATAATCGGTAAAATCATACTCTTTTTTTGGACTGCAAAATTACAAAAGATTTAAGGAATAATAAAATCTTTAATGTTCACTATTTTTGATAAAGGTAAGATTGCAAAAT
>CAMDPE010000197.1 GCA_945903795.1 Lutibacter flavus
GAGCATATTCAAAAAAGGTGGAAAGTGTAGTTCCCCATTGATCACTTGATCCATATTGCCAAGTTTTTGAAGCCACACCAATAATTCGATGCGTATCACCATACTTAGAATAGGCTAAAGTTGCATCATTTGCATTTCCTAACGTTGGGTTAAAATCAAATGCATCTCCAGTAATCTCAGCTTCAATAGAGTTAACATCTTTAGAATTTAAATAGTTATAAGCTGCCATTAAGTACAAACCGTCTTCAAAAGATTTTTGCGCTTTAAAACTTGCATTTAATGTTCTTCCTTTGTCAGAATTTGTAAATACATACGCGTTATTTCCTTTGTCGGAAGCCTTATAAATAGGGCGATTGTCAACACCATTTAATGTGCTTGTTGGTTGATTTAAACCCCAGTTTTGAA
Organism: Lutibacter flavus; assembly: GCA_945903795.1. Taxonomy (GTDB): domain Bacteria; phylum Bacteroidota; class Bacteroidia; order Flavobacteriales; family Flavobacteriaceae; genus Lutibacter; species Lutibacter flavus_A. Next base: position 406 of record CAMDPE010000197.1, read on the forward strand.
CATGAGCGCCGTTGATATCTTTTGTGTAAGATAAATCTGAAGTCAGCACAACCCCATTTTCTAATTGGTAATCCAATCCTAAACTATTTCTCCAAACTTGTGGAAATTTAAATTCAGGATCAACAACTTGATAATACCAAACATTTGGATTTGCGATTTGGTTTCCTAACCATACAAAAGGAAAACGACCAGTAAATAAGCCAGATCCACCTCTTATTTGTACAGTTTTATCTCCTTTTACATCCCAGTTAAAACCTGCTCTAGGTGAAATCAGGAATTGATTATTAGGCATTTTTGTAGAGTTCAAGAAAACCGATTCTCCAGTTGAAGGATTCCAATATGGTACATCAGGCGCATAAAAATTCCCTGGAAAATCAATAACATCTTGGGCTTTTTTGCTTGAGTCAAAAAACAATGGTTTATCGAATCGCACACCATATGATAATTTGAAATTCTCATTTACACTATATTCATCTTGCACATAAAATGCCATTTGGCCAACATTGGTTTCTGCCAATGACCAAGAATTATTTGCATTCTTTGTTTCAAAAATATTTTGGGCATTAGCCATTGCATCAGCCAATAAACCATTTGAAATTGCAGTATTAAACGCTGCCATATTAGCAAAATCTCCAAAAAATGTTCCTACATATCCTCTGGAATCTGCAAAATCTAAAGCACCTAAATTAAATGAGTTGTCAAATTGAAATTTCTCGAATGAAAAACCAATGGTATAGTTATGATCTCCTTTGTTGATATTTAAATTGTTGGTTAATTGAAAAACTTTTTGGTCTAATGTATTGTGAACCGAAAAAGGTTCGTGACCGGCAACTATATAATTTCCTCCGCTTCCGTCCTGAATTCTGAATGAAGGCATCGGAGCCGACATTGAATTTCTGAAATCGTCAAAATGAGTATAGCCAACTTGTAGTTTATTGGTAACATTGTCAGCTAGTGAAGAGTTTAACTCAAATAAAATTGATTTTAATTTATTATTTATTTGATATCCTGAATTTTGAAATTGCAAAATTTGGGAGCTTGGTCCTCTAAATCCTATCGCTGTTGGATGTGCAGGTAATTCTCTGGAAGCATCCAAAAAGTTGTATATAACAGCCAAACGATTATTTTCATTGATATTCCAATCTAATTTTAGAATACCTTTTGTACTGTTTGACGCATGTGTAAATCCTTCATAAGCTCCTGGATCATAACCGATACTGCGTAATTTAGTTTGCACATTCATTAAATCTGATTCCAAAACTCTCGATTCGTTAATAGCGCCTGTACCTCTATTTGGTAACCAAGTTTGTCCTAAATCTGTTCTTTCATCTTTTTCAAAATTGGCAAAAATAAATAATTTGTCTTTTACAATAGGTGCTCCAAAACTAAACCCATATTGTTTTTGTTCTAATTTAGGAACAAATATCTTTTCACCTTTTACTTTGCTTCCAGTAAAATCCTGATTTCTAAAAAACCCATAAACAGTTCCAGTTACTTTATTGGTACCGCTTTTTGTAACAGCGTTTACTGAAGCTCCTGTAAAACCTGATAAAGTTACGTCGTAAGGTGCTGTTGAAACAGAAATTTGTTCAATGGCATCTAATGAAACCGGCTGTGCACCTGTTTGTCCACCTGGTGTGGCTGCATCCAATCCAAATGGGTTGTTAAAAATAGAGCCATCTAATGTAAAATTATTGAATTGATCGTTTCTGCCTCCAAATGAACCACCAGAAGCAGATGGATCTAAACGTGTAAAGTCTGAAGCAGATCTTGAAATTGTAGGTAATTTTGTTAATTCTCTATTTCCAACACTAGTTTCAGCGCCAGTTCTGTCACTATTAAAAATGGTGCTTTTTCCTCCGGTAATAACAACTTCTCCTAATTGTTCACTTTCACTTTCCATTATTACATCTAGGTCAAATGCTGTACCTAAATTCAAATACACATCAGTGTATTCAATTGTTTTAAATCCTACATAACTAATGGTAATAGTATAAGGACCACCAATACGTAAGTTTTGTAATGAATACCTGCCACTTTCCATCGTAATCGTACCAGAAACGGTGCCCGTTGGCAAGTGTTTGACAACAACGTTTGCGCCAAATAATCCTGCAGAAGTGTCATCACTTACGACCCCCTGAATTTTTGACGTTGTCACTTGCGAAAAGGAGCTAACGACATAAAATACAGCAATTAGCATAGAAAATAAAAATTGTTTTTTCATATAATTAAAGTTAAGTTAATGGTTATAATTGAAATCAAAAATAAAATAAAAAAGCCCACTAAAAAGTGGGCTTCAAATATGTTTATTAACTAAAAATTGTTAATTACTTTGCTTCGGCAATAATTTCAATTGGCAATTCTACCACAACTGCTCTGTGCAATCTAATTGTAGCATTGTATTTTCCAATTCTTTTAATAGTACCGCCTTCAACTTTAATGAATTTTTTCTCAATAACCTGACCGGCAGCTGCTAAAGCATCTGCTACGTCTTGGTTATTTACTGATCCAAATAACTTGGTATTATCAGCTGTTTTAGCAGTAATTTTAATATCCAATGCTTTAATTGCATCTGCAATTTCCGTAGCGTCTTTTATTAATTTTTCTTCTTTATAAGCACGTTGCTTTAAAGTTTCTGCCAATACTTTCTTTACTGAACTTGTTGCCAATACTGCAAATCCTTGAGGAATCAAATAGTTACGTCCAAAACCATTTTTTACAGTAATAAGATCATCTTTAAACCCTAGGTTTTCAACGTCTTGCTTTAATATAATTTCCATAATTCCTTGCTGTTTTTATTTTAACATATCTGCAACGTATGGCAATAAAGCTAAGTGACGCGCTCTTTTAATGGCGACAGACACTTTACGTTGAAATTTTAATGAAGTTCCTGTTAAACGACGTGGTAAAATTTTACCTTGTTCATTTACTAGGTATAATAAGAAATCAGCATCTTTATAATCAATATATTTGATACCATTCTTTTTAAAACGACAGTATTTTTTTACTTGTTTTGTTTCAATATCTAACGGAGTCAGGTAACGAACATCACCTTGTTTTCCTCCTTTTGCTTGTTGTTCTATAGACATAACGCTTATTTTTTAGATGCTTTAGTTCCGTCTCTTAATCTTCTTTTTTCAGCCCAAGCAACAGCATGTTTATCTAACGCAACGGTTAAATAACGCATAATACTGTCATCTCTTCTGAATTCAAGTTCAAAAGGAGCGATTGTTTCTCCAGCAACTTTGTATTCAAATAAGTGATAAAATCCACTTTTTTTGTTTTGGATGGTGTACGCTAATTTTTTTAAGCCCCAATCCTCTTTTGATATCATTTCGGCACCTTTAGAAACAAGATAGTCCTCGAACTTCCTTACTGTTTCCTTTACCTGAACATCAGATAAAACGGGATTCAAAATGAAAACAGTTTCGTAATGATTCATAATTAATAATTTAAGTTTTTACTTTTAAGGGTGCAAATATAGGCTTATTTCCTTAATTGGCAAGTGTAAATTTAATAAAAAAGCTTTAATAATTATCGACGTCAATATTGAATTTAATGGATTGAAATTCTTTTATGGCCTGAAACGCATTTTTTACCCTTTGAATATGGTTTTTACTCACCAACAGCGACTGTTTTTGTGGTAATTTTATAATAATTGTTCTGATATAATAATTCCTGATTTTGGAAATTCCCGGTGTTGAAGGTCCTAAAATATCGTGTTTAAAAATGGAAATTAGCGATTTACCCAACCAAATAGCGCCTTCCTCTACCCTATTAAAATCCTTGTGGCGCAAGGTAACTTTAATAATACGGTAAAAAGGCGGGTAATGGTATTGCCAGCGTTCGTCCAATTGCTCTTTATACATTTCTTCAAATGCATTGGTAGAAACCTGCTGTAATATTTGATGATGCGGATTGTAAGTTTGTATGGCAACCTTGCCTCTTTTACTGGCGCGTCCTGCCCTGCCGGAAACTTGTACCATCAACTGATAACTTCTTTCGTGCGCCCTAAAATCGGGGAAATTTAACATATTGTCGGCATTCATTATTCCCACCAAAGAAACGTTTGCAAAATCCAATCCTTTTGAAAGCATTTGTGTTCCCACCAAAATATCTATTTCCTGTGATTGAAATTGTCCAATAATTTTTTGATAGCTGTATTTACCGCTCGTGGTGTCCAAATCCATTCTGCCCACTTTGGCATTTGGAAACAATTCCAGCAATTCAATTTCAATCTGCTCTGTTCCAAAACCTTTGGTATTCAATTTTTCGCTGCCGCAAGCGCCACAATTATGGGGCATCGCCTGCCTGTGGCCGCAATAATGACATTTCAATTCCTTTCTGTAATTATGATAGGTCAAACTCACGTCGCAATTAGGGCATTGCGGAGAAACACCACAAGTTTCACATTCCACAACCGGCGCAAAACCACGACGGTTTTGAAATAAAATTACTTGTTCTTTATGATCTAATGCTTCAGTAATCATTTCAAGCAATCGGTCTGAAAAATGACCTTTCATTCGCTTTTTTCGATGCTTTTCTTTTACGTCTACCAATTCAATTTCAGGCAATAAAACATTGCCAAATCTTCGATTTAATTCAACCAATCCATATTTTCCCTGTTGTGCGTTGTAATACGTTTCTATACTTGGTGTTGCGGAACCCAGTATTACTTTTGCCTTATGTTGATTCGCCAAAACGATGGCGGAATCTCGCGCATGATATCTTGGCGCTGGATCATATTGCTTAAACGAAGGTTCATGTTCTTCATCAACAATGATTAGCCCTAAATTAGAAAAAGGCAAAAACATGGAAGATCGAGCGCCTAAAATTAGCTGGGCTTTTGGCTTATTTTCCAACACATTGTTCCAAACTTCTACGCGTTCATTCATAGAATATTTTGAATGAAAAACCGACAAATATTCTCCGAAATAAAGTTGAAGTCTGTCAATTAATTGGGTGGTAAGTGCAATTTCCGGAAGCAAATAAAGCACTTGTTTCCCATCTTCAATAAGTTGTTTAATTAATTTTACGTATATCTCTGTTTTTCCGCTACTTGTGATTCCTTTTAAAAGAACTGTTTGCTTTGTTTTGAAGTGATCTTTTATGGCTAAAAATGCTTCTTCCTGATGAGTAGTCAGCTCTTTGATCTTGCCCGATTTTCCGTCGAAATTAATTCGGTCTTGTTGAATGAAATACACCTCAAAAATGCCTTTGTCGATCAACGATTTTATCACTGCGGATGAGCTGTTTGAATCCTCTTGAAGCTGGGTAATTTTAATTGGTTTTTTTGAAGACTGTAACTGGAAAAAAGTTAATATGAGTTCGCGTTGTTTTTTTGCTCTGCTTAGGGAATCTAACAATTCTGATAACTTTTCAGATAAATTCCAAGCTTCTACCAACCGAATATATTTTTCTAATTTCGGTTTGTATTGCTCATAAATTTGCTCTTTTACTATAATTACATTTTTATCTAACAACATTTTAATAATTGGAAATACCTTTTTTTTGCCAAGAATATCAATTATTTGCTGAATGGAAAGTTGGGATTGGTGTTGTAACGCTTCAAAAATTAAAAATTCTTCATTGGAAAGTTCAGATTCTTC
>CAMDPE010000198.1 GCA_945903795.1 Lutibacter flavus
ATTATAGCCATGTTCACATACCATAATATGGAAAAAGAAAAACAAGGTGCTATTGATTTTGAATCTCAAGCAATTGCTTATTCTTTAGATGAAGGATTAACATGGGAAAAGTATGCCGATAACCCGGTAATAAAAAATCCAAATATGAAAGATTTTAGAGATCCCAAAATAGTATGGGATGCCATAAATGAAAAATGGATTATGGTATTGGCTGCAGGTGATAGAGTTATGCTTTATGGTTCTAAAAATTTAAGAGATTGGAAGTTTCTATCAAACTTTGGAGAAAATATTGGTTCTCATGATGGTGTATGGGAATGTCCAGATTTATTTGCTATACAAACTGAAGGTACAGATGAAGTAAAATGGGTGCTTTTAGTAAGTGTTGGTAATGGAGGTTATAATGAAGGTTCTGCTACACAATATTTTGTTGGAGATTTTGATGGAAAAACATTTAAAATTGATCCAGACTTTAAAAATGATTTAGATAATAAAACTTCTTGGATTGATTATGGAAAGGATAATTATGCCGGTGTCACTTGGTCTAATATACCCGCTACTGATGGAAGAAAATTATTTATGGGCTGGATGAGTAACTGGCAATATGCAACAAAAGTACCTACTGAAAAGTGGCGAAGCTCTATGACAATTGCACGTGAATTAAAACTTACGAAAACTAACAATAAATATCAATTAAAGTCACTTCCTGTAAAAGAAATTTCAAACTACGTTTCAAAAACAGTTGAGAAAAACAGTATAACTATTGAAAAGGGAAAACGAACCTTACTAACTAATAATACACTTGTTGATTTTAAAAGTTTGGACATACATTTTACAATTAAAAATTTAAAAGAAGATATATACACGTTTAGTTTAGATAATAAAAGAGGTGATTCTATAAAGTTTGGTGTAAATAATAATGAACAGTTTTTCTTTATTGATAGAACCTCATCCGGAAATATTTCTTTTTCAAAAGATTTTGCTCCAAACATTTCAAAAGCTCCTTACAGCAACAATGGAAATGATATTGAAGTTAGACTTTTATTAGACAAAACTTCCATAGAAATATTTTACAATAATGGAGAAACGGTGATGACAGAAATATTTTTCCCTAAAAACCCTATTGAGGCATTTTCAGTACAGTCTGAAAATTTCAATTTTGAAATCAAAAACTTAATAATAAATGAACTTAATTTTAACTAAACTATATTACGAATTATGAGAACTAAATTAACTTTAATTTTAATTTTATTTGGGGCATTTCTATCAATGCAAGCCCAAGAAATTGAAATACATGGTGTAGTAAAATCTTCAGAAGATGGCTCGCCATTACCGGGAACGTCGGTAGCTGTTTTAGGAACGACCAAAGGGGTTGTTACCGATTTTGACGGTAAATATTTACTAAGCAATATTAATGTAAATGCCACATTGGTTTTTAGTTATGTTGGTTACAAAACTATAAAAATTGAAATTCAAGGTAAAACAATTATAGATGTTGTTTTAGAACCTGATGCTCAATCTCTTGATGAAGTTGTCTTAACAGGTTATTCGAAAGAAAGAAAAGTGGATGTTACAGGGGCAGTTACCGTTGTTGATATGGCATCTCTTAATGGGCAAAGCTTAAGTTCTGGAAATACGATGCAGTCATTACAAGGTAATGTTGCCGGACTTTTTGTCGAAAAATCAGGTGATCCTACAGGGCTTAACAGCAGAATTTTAATTAGAGGTATTACCACTTTAGGAAATAATGACCCATTATATATTATTGACGGCGTGCCTACAAAGCGTCAGGAAGTATTCGCAAGCATAAACCCGGAATCTATTGAATCTATTCAAGTTTTAAAAGATGCATCTGCATCATCACTCTATGGATCTAGAGCGGGTAACGGAGTTATTGTTGTTTCTACAAAAAATAAATCGAAAGGAAGCGATATCAATGTAAGCTTTAATTCTAATTTTTCGGTACAATCGGAAAAGCAACAACGTTATGATATGTTAAATTCACTTCAACGTGGTCAGGCATTATGGCAAGCATCCGTGAATGATGGGGCCAACCCAACTGGTGGTTACGGTGAAATTTATAACTTTGACTGGAATAATAATTTTGCAAATCCCGTTTTAAACAGTGTGACCTTAAAACCATTTGTTGGTGGAGATATCAATGTGCCGGTTGGAGATACTGATTGGCAAAAAGAGATTTATAAAACTGGATATGTGTATAATAATGAGTTAACATTAGCAGCCAATTCAGAAAAATCTGCGTTATTTATCAATATTGGGCATCTTAAAAACACTGGGATGCTTAAATATACAGGTTATGAAAGATATAGCGCTAAATTGAATTCTAGCACAAAATTATTTAATGATAAACTAAAAATTGGCGTAAATACACAGTTTTCAACCTCTAATGAAAACTTAGCAGCCCAAGATGTTGGTAATGCCCCAACTCCGGGTTTGGCAATAACTTTAGCGCCAACTATTCCGTTATATGACCTTAATGGTAATTTTGGAGGTCCGCTAGGAGCTGGTTATTCTGATAGAAATAATCCTGTATTAATGCAATATCTAAATAGATGGGACAATGCCGAGAAAAATAATTTCTTTGGAAATATTTTTGCAGAATTGCAAATTTTAAAAAACCTTAATTTTAGGAGTAGTGTTGGGATAGATTTTAGTGACTATAAGAGAAAAAATATAGAACCGAAAGTTAATAATGGTTTTATTACAAGAAGTGTAAACAGACTTATTTTCGATACCAATAAATATTCAAGTATCATTATGACAAATACATTGAATTATGATTTGGAATTGGGAGATCATAGATTTAGTGTTTTACTTGGGTTAGAGTCCATAGAAAATAAATTGAATACCATTTTAGCTTCTGCCGATGGGTTTGCAGTTGAATCGGAATCTTATTTCGTGTTAAATGCAGCAACTGGAGCAAGATCCAATCAAGGTTTTAGTACTGGAAGTAGTTTGCTGTCGCAATTTGGAAAATTAAATTATGCGTTTTCCGACCGTTATTTGGCATCTGTAACTGTGCGTAGAGATGGTTCATCAAGATTTGGTAAAAACAATAGATATGGTGTTTTTCCAGCGGCCACTTTAGGTTGGAGAATTAACAATGAAGAATTTTTAAAAGACAATGAATTTATTTCCAATTTAAAATTAAGAGCAGGGTATGGTGAAGTAGGAAATCAGGAAATTGGTGATATATCAAGGTTTGGCTTGTATGAATCAAGGTATGGGACAAACCAAGCTCAGCTAGCAGGCGGCTTCTTTGAGATTTACTATAATGTTGGAACGGCTTATGATATTAATGGAAATGATACTGGAACACTACCTTCAGGATTTGTATCCACGCAAGCTGAAAACCCAGATTTGAAATGGGAAACAACCAAAGAATGGAATTTTGGTTTAGATTTTGGCATATTAGATGAGACAATTGTTGGTTCTTTTGATTATTTTGCCAGAAAAACAAGTGATATTTTAATTACGCCTCCAATTGCATCTACAGTTGGTGAAGGACAACAACGCGTTTTAAATGGTGCTTCAACCGAAACCACAGGTTGGGAACTTACTTTATCGTATGGCAAGGAATTTGACAATGGCTTAAGCTTCGGCGTAACAACCAATTTCAGCGCATTTAGTGATAAGATTACTTATCTGCCTGAGCAAGTTAGAGCAGGTTATCCGGGAACAGCACAAAATTCTATTCTTGGTCATTCTCAATTCTCAATTTTCGGATATAAAACTGACGGATTGTTCCAAAGCCAAGCTGAAGCAGATGCTGCGCCATCAGGTGGTGTGCAAACAGGGAATTTGAGACCAGGAGGGATAAGAATTGTTGATATAAATAATGATGGTGTTATCAATGGTGATGACAGGGATTTTATTGGCACAACTTTACCAAAATTAGAGTATGGTATTCGGTTTAATTTCGCCTATAAAAATTTAGATGCTACTATTTTCGGTTCAGGTGTTGCAGGAAGAATTGGTGCAGACCCATATATATTTTGGAATAACTTTACACAAGGTAGAGATAATGCGGGGCTAGGGGTATTAAACGCTTGGACTCCAACAAATACCAATACTGATATTCCTTCTCTTTCATTGGTAAATAATTTTACAGATACCTCTGATTATATTTTCAGAAATAACTCGTATTTCAAGTTAAGAAACTTACAGATTGGTTATTCACTCCCAAAAGAAATGATAAACAAATGGGCAGAGATGAGCAGGTTTAGATTTTACGTTCAAGGAGAAAATTTATTTTGGTTTACGCCAAAAGATTATATCGGATCGGATCCAGAACGCACAGATGTGAATAGAATACCTGTTCCAACAACAATTTCATTAGGGTTAAATATTAATTTTTAAAAGAAAAACACATGAAAAAACATAAAATTATAGCTGTTTGCTTTTTGTCAATTGCGTTATTGACATCTTGTAACAAAGATTTTTTAGAATATGAACCTAAAGGAGTGCTTTCTTCTGAAAATGTCGCGACTGCCGAAAATGCAGAAGCACTTGTAGTTGCAGCGTATGCCGGAATTGCTAATGATGAAATGATTGGCCCGCTAACCCACCAATGGGTTTATGGCAGCGTACGGTCTGATGATGCTTACAAAGGCGGTGGCGGACGCGGAGATGTTGATGTTGTTGATAAATATGAACAATATAACTTAACTGTTGCCGATATGGGAGATTGGATGACGCCAAGAACTTGGACTAATCATTACAAAGCAATTTCCAGAATTAATTTTGCCTTGTCAGTTATAAATAAAATTCCTGATGGTGAATATGACAATAAAACCATCAGACAGGCAGAATTAAGGTTTTTAAGAGGCCATTCCCACTTCATGTTGAAACAAATGTTCAAAAAGGTTCCTTACATTACTGAAGACCTTTCACAGGAAGATATTTTAAAAACTTCAAATGATTTATCGAATGAGGAATTATGGAATGTTATTGCGGAAGATTTCTTATTTGCGTACAATAATTTACCGCAAGCTCAAGAACAAGTAGGCAGGGCTGATAAAAATGCCGCCGCCGCTTATTTGGCAAAATTAAGATTATTTCAAGCTTATGAGCAAAATGACACACACCAAGTTACCAACATTAATCAGCAAAGACTTCAAGAAGTTATAGACTATGCAGATGATGTAATCGCAAGTTTAGAAGCTGATTATGGCAACAATTTCCTAGATGGTTTTGACAATGGTCCGGAATCAATTTGGGCAGCGCAATTTTCTATTAATGACGGTACGGAAGTAGGGCGAGTAAGCTTTGTAACCGGATTAAATTCACCTCATGGAACCGGTCTTTATGGATGCTGCGGATTTCATATGGCCAGCCAAAATATGGTGAATGCTTTTAAAACTGATGCAAATGGATTGCCTTTGTTAGATACATTTAACAATTCAGACATATTTAATACAATTGGCAGTAATGGAAACGCCTCTTTACCTGTTGGCACAACTGTCGACCCAAGGATTGACCACACTGTTGGTATTCCCGGAAGACCTTTTAAATACAAAAATACCATAAATGAAACTGGTGATATGGTATATAAGTTTAGTTGGGCAAGAGATCCGGGTGTTTATGGTTATTTTGGAAATATGAAAGAACAACAATCACCCGACTGTTCTTGTTATGTAAAAGAAGGGCCATTTGTTGGAACCTCTAAAAATGTTGATTTTATCAGATATGCAGATGTGTTGCTTTTTAAAGCTGAAGCATTGATTCAAATGAATCAATATGGAGCGGCAACAGGCATTATTAATCAGGTAAGATTACGCGCAGCTGCAAGTACTTCAAGATCTTTAGCTGCAGGCGCAACAAACATCTATAAAATTGGCGAATATCCAACTTTCACTTCTAAAGAATATGCTTTAAAAGCATTAAAATTTGAAAGAAGATTAGAATTTGGTATGGAAGGTC
>CAMDPE010000199.1 GCA_945903795.1 Lutibacter flavus
AAAGCCCGAACTGTTCCCGCAGCTTGGGCTTTTCTATGCTCAAAAAGGTGATATTTAACACTATTGAGCCAAAAATCTATTTAATAAATCAACTTATTTATACTAATAATGCTCCGGCACTATGCGTATCTTTACCCTCAACCATTTAATAAATAAAAAATTGATATGTATAAATTTTTACCTACCTCCAATTCTGCACAAAAGCGGTTTTAAAACATAAACCACCAGCTGCTTGCTTCCCGAAAAACCTTAAATCGGAGAAAACAGTGATGAATTTTACCCAAAATACCTAAAATAGCGTAAAATTGACAGCGGAATTACGTAAAAATCTGTCTTAAAAGCATAAAAAAACCCAATAATTTGCGGTTAGGACCCCTTATTATTGAGTTAAATTTTACAAGAAAAGCCCGATCAGTTCCCGCCAATCGTTTTCTATAGGGTAAATATATGATATCATTTAAGATATCTAAAGTTTCGCGCGTTAAATTTTGAAAAAACTATGAACATTGTTAATAACAAACTCGCTAGTGCCCTATATTTCTGAGAATTTAAGCGCTTTTAAAAATATGCATTTGGTTACGTTTGGTTACGTTTATATTAGTCTGTATGAAGTTTATATGTTGGTTATGATTTTAGGTGGGTCCCTTGTTTTTTTAATGGAATGCAGTGGAGCGCGGCAATCTTTTTTTCTTTTCCCCGCCCTAAAGGGTGGAAAAAAAGTCAAGGAACTAAAAGCATGTAAAAAATAGTGCTCCCTGTAGGGTTGGGGTAAAAACTATTTTTTATACGTCTTTGCGAGCGAAACGCAGTGGGGCGAAGCAATCTGTTACGTCTTTGCGAAGGAGCAACTGATTGAAAAGAAGTTGCTACTGCGGCAATCTGTTGCTTATTGTGCTTACAATCATAATTGAGTTGGTTCAGGACAGTTGCTTCGGTCTTCTTTCTCCTGACATAAAACTTCTTTCTTCTAATATTAAATACTTATCTTTAAACTTCTAATATTTAATATTTAACTTTTAATATTTTAAATTGCTATGAGTGTAAAATACAAAATTATCTCAAAAAAAAATCCACAAAATCCCACAAAACCTGCTAAATATTATGCCAAAACTACTGCCAACGGCAAAACGGACTTTGCAACACTCACTGCTTTAATTGCAGCCAATTGCTGTATGAATGTTTTTGATTGCCAGCGTGTTTTGGCATATATGGAGTTTGTATTGAAAAGTGAATTGAGTCAGGGAAAAATTGTAACCCTGGGCGATATAGGGAATTTTCAATTGGCTGTTGGTTCTAAATTGTTTGCCACTAAAAATCAAGTGATCACTAATACTGGTAACGATGCCGAAATTAATTTTAAGCCTGGCAAAGGGTTTAAAAAAATGATGAAGGAGGCGGATTTTCAAAAAGCTTGATTAATTTATATCGTTTAAATGATTGTAAAAGGTGATAATATCCTTAAGTATTTATTATTTCAAAGGTTTATAATATCTATTTCCTTTATATTTTTTTTACCCCCCTTAAAAACTTTGTTCTGAAATAATATCCTTTATTAAACAGTCGTTTTGAAATTAAATACATTAAAAGATATAAGCTTGGATATCCATAAACACGACTTAAGTGATGAAAAAAAACAGCATATTTAGCATCAAAAATAGTATTCTTTTCTATAGCAATAGTACAACACCTATACAATAATATTTTTTGTATTTCATCATCAGCCATATCCTTCGTATCTAAAAAAGTTAACCAACTCCCAGTAAAAACACTTCTTTTTAACTGCATTTCAGACTTCAGTTGACTTCGTATAGATTCCTCGTGAAAACGCCTTAATGAAACTACTTCATTAACAAAAAAAGCATTTGTACTTATATGCACTAATTTACTAAAATAATTATACTCCTGACCAGATTGCAAAGTTTCATTAAATCGTATTTTCTTAGCAATTTTTGCGTCAAGGCAAATATCTAATGTTAACCAATTAATTTTTTGTGCAATATAATTATAGGTAGTAATTTCATGTTTGTCAAATTGATAATATTCATCTATTTGTGAAGAGTCTTTATTGAAGTATTTTGTTCTGGTAATACTATAATCACAATGATGTTTTTCAATGGCATTTAATTTAACGGCAATATGATTTTCTGTCATCAAATCATCACTGTCAAAAAAAATGACATAATCGCCAGTTGCATTTTCTAAACCAATATTTCGACAAGCGTTAGCGCCTTTGGGTTTTGATGGCGGCCGCTTAAAAAAACGAAAGCGGCTGTCAATTGCTGCATAGTTGTCAAAAACAGTCTGGGATTCGTCTGTACTGCCATCATCCACAATCAGGCATTCCCAATTTGAATATGTTTGGGCTAATATACTGTCCAAAGTTTCCCCAATTAAGTGAGCACGATTATAGGTAGGAATGATGATGGAGATTGAGTTCATTTCTTAAAAACAACTATGGATTTAATTAATAGCTTTAAATCTTTAATGTTTTTACTAATTAAAAACATTTTAAAATAAAACACAAAGGGCTTTTCAATATTAAAACTATTATTGCTAGCATTTTTAAGTAGCTCGTAATATTTTTGTTTTAAAAATTTATCGGATTTATTTTTTCTGTATAATTCTCCATATACATTAAGATATGAAATATACTTATCTTTTTCACTAATCTCACTAAATATTCCACCAGCATGAACTCTGTAAACACCCAATATTATCTTCATATAATAGCCCTTACCAACTCTTAAAAGACTATAATTGAGGTGTACATCTCTAAGGTATTTATACTTTTTAAGTAATTTAAAATCTAGGAAATCTTTTCTAAAAACCAAAGTTAAAGACTTTGTTAGCCATTGATTTAAGAATCTCTCTATTGTTATATCAAATCCGCTATCTAAATTGTCCGGTAATTGTTCTGTTGATTTAAGCATTAAACTAGTTTCCCTAGATTCTTCAATTAATGTCTCATAACCTCCACAAACAAGACTGTACTCTTCATTCCCCTCCAAAAAAGCCACTTGCTTTTGCAGTTTTAAGGAGTCTGTCCAATAATCGTCGCCTTCACAAAGGGCGATGTATTTGCCTTGACATTGTTGCATAGCATCAAAAAAATTAGGCATCATTCCTATATTTACCTTATGCTTGATATATTTAATCCACGAAGCTCTAGGATGGATTTGCAAAATATCTTGAATTACTTTATCAGTTGTATCAATTGAGCAATCATTTGCCACAATCAATTCCACTTCAAAATCACATTCTTGCATTAACACCCCTTCAATGGCCTCACGAATATATTTTTCGTGGTTATACGTAATCATGCAAACGCTAACTTTAAGAGTAATCGCCATTTTAAAATGTTAAAGGAACTAATTCTTTTATGAATTTGGCAGGGACACCAACCACCAAACAATTATCAGGAAAATCTTTTGTCACAACAGATCCAGCTCCAATAATCACGTTTTTTCCAATGGTAATATCCGGTAATATGGTAGCATTGGCACCTATTTGTGAATAAGAACCAATTTTACATCTTCCCAATAAAGTAACAGACGGAGAAATTTCCACAAAATCACCTATACTACAATCATGGGTAATTATTGAATTGTAATAAATTATACATCCTTTACCAATTATGCTATTATTAGAAAAAACAGCACCGGATAGCACATTTGAGCCAATTCCTATTTGAACATCATAAGAGCCAATCGTTGCTGAAGGGCTAATTACTGAAGTAAAATCACCTCCAATTGTTATAAATTTATCGTATAATTGTTTTCTTAAAATAGGATTTCCAATCCCAATCGTAAATCGATTGTCGACAGTTTTAAAATAATTGGATGCTTCCTGGATTGTCCTTAAAATTGGAAATTGACCAAATAATGTTTCCGGTACCTCATTATTTACATCATCATAAAAAACCAAATTCTCCAATTGATTTAATTGATGAACCACTTCCAGTACTTCTTTGGCAAATCCTTTGGCTCCTAGAATTAACATAAACTCCTATTTATTAAACTGCAAATTAAATCTAACTCATTTTTTGCCAAACCCACATATAAAGGTAAGCTAAGAATGCTGCTTGCAATACTTTCCGAAATAGGCATTGTTTGTCCTTTGGCATAATTAATTGTATTTAAAGACGGATAAAAGTAACGTCTTGGGTAAATATCTTGAGCATTTAATGCCATTTTTGCTTTTAACAACTGTTTTTCGCTCTCAAAAATGACGGGGTAATAACTATAATTCCAATCTGTATTTTCTCTAATTTTAAGGGTTTTAATTTTTGAAAAATCTAAATTGGCATTGTAAAAATCAACTACCTTTTTTCTTTCCGCCAATATATTATCCAGATAAGGCAATACCGCCAATCCCATCGCCGCCTGTAATTCGCTCATTTTTGCATTGATACCCAATCCCTGAAAACTAACTTGGGATTTATGTCCAAAATTATGGCTGTAAAATAATTGTTGTTGCAATACTTCGTCATTTGCAAACATAGCACCGCCTTCACCCGTATGAAACAATTTGGTAGCGTGAAAACTGCAGGTGCTTACATCACCATAGGCAAAAATAGATTTTCCTTTATAGGTTACCCCAAAACAATGGGCGGCATCATATATCACTTTTAAATGGTGCTTTTTTGCAATGGCTTCTATTACTTCTACATTGCAAGGATTTCCAAATACATGCGTGGCTAAAATAGCAGAAGTTTTGGAGGTTATGGCTGCTTCAATTTTTGTTTCATCAATGGTTAAATAATCGGGATGGATGTCCACAAAAACCGGGGTGCAGCCTTCCCAAACAATGGCTGCCGTACTCGCCACATAACTAAAAGGCGTGGTGATAATTTCCCCTTTTAATTTTAATGCTTTAATCGCAATTTGCAATGGCAGGGTGCCGTTGGTGGTTGCAATGATATGCTTTACGCCCAAATATTTTTTTAAACTTGTTTCCAATTCTTGCACCAAAAAACCCCTGTTGGTTATCCAGTTTTTATCCCAGGCACGTTTTAGAATCGCATTGTATTCCTTTTGAGGCGGTAAAAATGTTTTGGTTACGTTAATCATTTTATGCTTTTGCTATTTCTTTTTTTAATAAATCAATTCTTGGTTTCATTTGTATTTCATTAGAATACACTTCCATAAACTTTTCTCTGCCCTTTTTTGAAATTATATATAATTTTTCTGGCTGTTCAATCAAAGCTATTATTTCTTTTTCAATCGAACTACTTTTGCTCTCAATAATAATTAAGTCTTCATTTGTAGTAAAAATACTGTTTTGTTTAAGACCATCACTAATTAGCGTAACCACCCCATTTAAAGCAGCTTCAACTACCGTTCCTAAAGGAAAACCGTCAAACCCCCCTTTACCCAAAACAAATGGTTTGTTAGGTGAAACCAACACATCCATATTTTTAAAAATAGTACTCAGCTTTTCAAATTTTTGGTAACCGTAAAATTGGATATTATCTTTTATCAATGTAATGTCAATATCATTTTCAGAAAAACCGCCAATTATATGAAAACGAATAAAATCATATTTAGCGACAATTTGATGAGCAAAATCTATAAAAACATCATACCCTTTATCTTCGCCTCTTGGTGTATATTTTGCAGCACAAAAACAAATATCAAATGTTGGCTTGTTAACCAAATAACTTTTTTTATCGTTTAACTCCTTTTGTATTGAATTTTGAGGCACAACCCCACCAAAAATATACTCTATAGCCTCCTGTTTACAAAAATCCTTTTTTAATAAATAATCCCTAGTATAAAGTTGAGTAACAATAACTTTTTTAAACATCGGTGAATTAAAAACCATTTTTAATTTTTTGTCTATAATTTCATTATCAACTTGAAATCCGCCTCCAGGATATAAAGTAAAAATAAAAGGAATTTTAAATTTTTCTAACCAGTA
>CAMDPE010000200.1 GCA_945903795.1 Lutibacter flavus
TATCCATATTTTATATTGGACTGCCTGGAGTGAAAATGGCAGTTTGCAATTTAGAGATGATCTTTACAGTTTGGATCTGGATTTGTATAAAAAATTGGATTAAATTAAACTTTTTTACACATTAAAAAGAAAAGAATACTCCGCTTTAAGATAAGAGAAAAAAGACTTTTTCAAAATAATATTAAAATCCTTGAGGATAATTACTTAAAATCCAATAGCTTACATTTAATATCTAATATTTGATATCTAATATATTAAGAAGGATAATAAACATACAAGCAGGATTTGTCTTTAATGGTATCTATAACCTCTTTCGTAAGTTCTTGCGACAAGGCCAAACAACCCAAACTTCTGCCCAATCTTCCGTTTTGCTGGGCAAACTTTTCAGAAACGTAATCTGCGCCGTGCACCACAATGGCTCTTGCTCTGGCATTGCTGTTAATTCCCTTATCCAAACCGTCCAATCGCAAAGAATAGCCGTGCTTGCCAAAATAGGTTTCACCGGTTAAATAAAATCCCAGACTGCTTTTATAAGATTCCGGTTTATTGGAAAAATTGGCTGCAAATTCATTCCCTGAATTTCTTCCGTGAGAAACCAGCGACTGAAATAAAATAATGTTGTTTTTTAAGTCAATAACCCATAACCGGTTTTCTTTGGAAGACAAACTAAAATCTACAAGTGTTAAAATATCTTTTTGTATAACGCCTCTTTCTTTCAGTTGAAAATAGCCTTCCATTGCTTTTGTGAAGCTTTTTTTGTTAGGTAGCATAAAATTATTGACCATCAAATGGTCATAAATAGCTTCCACTTTTGTTACGGCACTGTTATTAAGAACAGTTTTAATTAATTTCGGACTTTCTGGTTTAAACGTAAAAGAATTACCTATTGCAAAGAAAAAAAATCCAATCAATACGAGAGAAATTGTTTTGTAAATCATTAGGGTTCATATCAATTTTTGACTTTTGCAAATTTAAGGATAAATCGTTGCCTTGTCAATAGCATTTTGTATATTTAATTGAATTTTAACATTTTGTATAAAATAGTTTCTTTAGAAACGCTAAAAAGCAAGTCTTATTTCTTAGGAAACAGCTTTTTATTCTTTTGTTAAAAAATATTTAGAAAAAATACCTTTAAAAAAATACGAGAAATTATTTAGAACCCTTACATCTAATGGCTTAGACTTTAAAAAATCAATTAATTTAATTGGTAAAAATAAAATATTTCATTATATTTGCACAATAGTCCCAACAACAAATTTTAATTAGCTTTTTTCTATTAAAACCTTAAAAAATAGCTTTTTAAGTTCAATCATTTAAGTCTCACTCTTAACTTTTAAGGGTGACCCAACATAACATGAACAAACAGCCTGTAAACACCAATAAGGAGTTGCTTAAACTTAAGCAAGAGCTAATAGAATTGAATTGCAGAATAAGTACGCAGCAAGAACATATCCAAACACTTTGTTTAGAAGTTGAAGAGCGGGAAAAAGAATTGCGTTTTCATTATAAAACTGAAAAAATAATAAATAACGCAGCGCTCTCGCCTGAAAAAATTTTTCAAAAAATTGTTGATATCCTACCAGAAGCATTTCAGTTTCCCGAATTAACAGCCATTTCATTAAAAATTAACGGATGGATATTTAATTCTAAGGAATTTATAGATTCCAATCTCTTTATTGAAACTAACATTCAGATTGAAAATTCCTTAATTGGCTTTATCAAAGCTTATTACAAAAATGATGGTCACCAAAAGATATCGAAAAAATTTCTTAAAGAGGAAAAAGATTTATTGAAAATTTTATCAAAACGGTTATCCGAATATTATGTAAAATATTTGAATGATGTAGAATTAAAAAAAAATGAAGACAAATATCAAAGCTTGGTTGACAACATTAATGATGTTATTTATGAAATTACAGCAGACGGCACTTTAAAATATATCAATAATGCCGCGTATCTTATTTCAGGTTATCATCCAAATGAACTTATTGGAAAAAGCTATTTCGAAAATATATACCCCAATGATTTACCACTTGTTTATAAAGCGTTAAGCGAATTAGGAAATGAGAAATATATCCATGTTGAATTTCGTTATTTAACAAAAGACGGTAAAATAAAATGGGTGCGATCATCCACAAAGACCATTCTGGAGAATGGAATTGCAATTGGTGGAAGAGGTGTGCTAATTGACATTCACGAAACAAAATTAGCCCAAATTTTATTGGCCCAAAATGAGAAAAAACTCCAATTTAAAACGCGTTTACAGGAACTTTTAGTTGATATTTCAAATAAATACATCAATCTACCTTTAAACCAACTGGATTTTAAAATAAATAAGTCACTAAGTGATTTAGGGCAGTTTATTGGTGTTGATCGATTCTATATTTTTGATTATGATTTTGAAAATAAAACCTGCAGCAATACTTACGAATGGTGCGCTGAAGGTATTGAAGCTCAAATTGACGAACTTCAAAATGTTCCTTTTGAATATTTTCCTGAATGGTTAAACGCACACTGTAAAGGAGAAACCTTATATGTTGAGGATGTTTTGGCATTGGATCCTGAAGACAATCTAAGAATAATTTTAGAACCTCAAGGAATAAAAAGTTTGGTAACCGTTCCAATAATGGACGGCAATAAATGCCTTGGATTTACAGGATTTGATGCTGTAAAAGATTACCATACATATTCAAGTGAGGAAGTTGAATTGCTTAAAGTATTCGCTCAAATGCTGGTGAACATTAAAAATCGCCTCAAAAGCCAGAAAGAATTAGAAGACAGCAACCAAAAACTCAATGTGCTGCTAAATAACTTAAACGGGGTTATTTATCACTCTGATTTTGATGGTAAAAACTGGAATTTAAGTTTTATTAATGATGCTGTTTTGGAACTTACCGGTTATAAGGCTGTGGACTTCATAAACAACACCAAAATTGAATTTAACGATTTAATTGATAAGGAAGACTTGCCAAGGGTTTTGAAAGAAGTTCACAACGCCACCAATAATAAGTTACCATACAATATCGAGTATCGGATTTTTAATGCAGCAGGACAACAAAAATGGGTATGGGAAAATGGACACGGCGTTTTTGATGGCAATAAACTAATTGGCCAGGAAGGTTTCATTTCCGATATCAGCGATAAGAAAAGAATTGAGCAAGAACTTCTTAAAAGTGAAGAAGAACTAAACCAAGCGCAGGAAATAGCAAAAATGGGCAGTTGGTACATGAACCTGCTCACCAATGAAATTACATTGTCGCACAACTATTACAAATTGGTGGAGAGAGAAGAAAAAGAGGTCAAATCAAAAGAAGATTTGCTTTTTCCTTTAATTTATAAAGATGATGTTCATTTAATTGAAAACAAACTTGCCGAAATAGCAGCTCACAAATCACAGGGCACCCAAGAATTGCGATTAATAATGCCCGACGGACGCATAAAATGGGTACAAAGCACTATTTTACCAGTTTATCACAATGATGTTTTAGTTGCTTATAAGGGAGTTAAAATTGACATTACGGAAAAAAAATTACAGGAAAGTGAAATTAATAAACTTATTAATGCTGTTGAACAGAGTCCGGTAAGTATTATTGTCACCAATCTCGACGGAAGCATTGAATATGCAAATCCGAAAGCCTGTGAAATAAGCGGTTATACAAAAGAAGAATTAGAAACTAAGAATCCTAGAATTTTTCAATCGGGAGAAACCCAACAACAGGAATATTCCGAACTTTGGGACACCATTAGTTCAGGGAAAGAATGGAAAGGAATTTTCCATAATAAAAAGAAAGACGGCACATTGTTCTGGGAGTCGGCAGTTATTGCCCCTATTTTTGACAGCTATGGAAACATAACCCAATATTTAGCCTTAAAAGAAGATATTACTCATAAAAAAGAACTTGATGAAGAATTGGCTTTAAAAGAGTTTAGGTATCGTGAATTGGCTGAGCATAGCCATACCGTAATTTGGGAAGTTGATACCAATGGTTTATACACTTATGTAAGCCCTGTGGCTGAAACTGTATATGGATTTAGTACTAATGAATTAATAGAAAAAAAATACTTTTATGATCTCGCTCCAGAAGAAGTTCGCGAAGAAGTGAAAACTTATGGGCTCGAAGCCATGAGAAAGGGAGCTTTAATGGTTAATTTTGATAATAAGATTGAAAATAAAGAAGGAAAAATTATTTGGGTGAACACAAATGGCAAGCCTTTTTTCGACGGTAAAAACAACCTCATTGGATACAGAGGTTCGGACAGCGACATCACAGAAAAAAAATTGCAAGAGGAAGAAATTCGCCATAAGAATGCAAAACTAAATGCCATTTTAGAAGCTATGCCTGATATGATTTTTACTTCGGACAGTGATGGTAATTACCTGGAATTTTTCAAATCAATATCAAATACAAAAAACGATGATAACAATCATTTGATTGGTAAAAATTTAAGAGACGCCTTTCCTGACGAAGCAGCACTGCTTCACATTGAAAAAATTAAGGAGTGCTTGCAAACAAAAAAAATGATTTCATATGAATACCCAATTTTTGAGAAAGGAAAGACAAGTTATCGTGATGGAAGAATTGTCTTTATGGGCGAAAATAAAGTCCTGCGTTTTGTTCGCGATATTACTGAACAAAAAAGAGCCGAACTGGAAATTATTGATCTCAACACCAACCTTGAGGTAAAAATTGAGGAACGAACATTAGAACTTCAGCAAACAAACAACAATTTGCAACAAGAAATTGAGCAAAGAAAACAAATAGAAGAAGCACTAAGCAAAAGCGAATATAATTATAGGTCGGTTATTGAGAATGTAAATGAAGTCATTTTTAAGACAGATGAAAATGGTTTGTGGTTATTTTTAAATAAATCTTGGGAAGAAATTACTGGGTTTACTGTTGAAGAATCGTTGGGGGAATTGTTTGTAAATTATGTGCACCCTGAAGACAGGCAACGAAATATGGAATTGTTTATGCCTTTGATAAACAGGGAAAAGGATTTTTGTCGTCACCAAGTTCGCTATTTAAACAAAGACGGAGGTTTTCGTTGGATAGAAGTTTTTGCGCGTTTAAGCTTAAACGAGCAAAATGAAATTACCGGAACTTTTGGGACGCTTCAAGATATTACTGAGCGAAAAATTGCTGATAAAGAAGTGTCTAATGCAAAAAATGAAGCTGTAAAAGCAAATAACGCAAAAAGTGAATTTTTATCACGAATGAGTCATGAACTTCGTACACCGTTGACGTCAATTCTTGGTTTTTCCCAGTTATTGAAAATGAGCAATCTTAGTGAGGCGCACAAAACAAATGTCGATTATATTTATTCAAGCGGCAAGCACTTACTTGACTTAATTAATGAAGTACTTGATATTTCAAAAATTGAGGCGGGAAAAATTTCGCTTAGCATTGAACCAATTCAAGTATCAGTTCTTTTAAATGAAGTTATAGACACATTACAACCACAAGTTAACAAAATGAATATTAACCTAATAGTGTTAGACTCATCTTGCAATGAACTTTATGTAAATGCAGATTTGAAAAGGCTGAAACAAGTTTTACTCAATTTATTGGACAATGCTATAAAATACAATAAAAAAAGTGGTTCTTTAAAAATTTTCACTAAAATAATGCCCAAAAATAGCATAGGAATTGCACCATTAAGGATATCTATTATGGATACAGGAGTTGGCATAAGTAAATATGATATCTCAAAAATTTTCATTCCTTTTGAACGTATCGGAGCAGAAAGAACAGAAGTTGAAGGTACTGGCCTTGGATTGTCAGTAGTTAAAAAACTTATAGGTGCAATGGGTGGGACAATTGGTGTAGAAAGTGTTTTAGATGAAGGAAGTACTTTTTGGTTTGAGTTGCCATTGGCAGAAAACAT
>CAMDPE010000201.1 GCA_945903795.1 Lutibacter flavus
CGTGAATAGATTCTTTCTTATCTTCAGGAAAAATTTTGTACAATACATTAGTCAGCATTTCCCTGTAATAAAGAATGAGTGCAGAGAAAACAGGGATGACGATTAGGAAAAAAGCTGACATTGAAATTGAATAAACCATATTTATGAGAAATCCAAAAATTTGCGAGCTTGAACCGTTAACCAAATTTTTAGGCAATTCTAGCAAACCATCAGTATTTATACCATACCGTTCTTCTAAAAAAGTGTATAATTGTACGAAGGTTTCTGAAAATTTAGCCTTAAATAAATGCCATTCTTGTAAAAATCCGGCAATTTGTGTGAACAGCAAGAATACCACAGCTCCCAAAAGAATGAATATAGTAGAAATTGCGAGAAAAATGCTGCCCATTTTATTGACTCCTTTATTTTCCAGCCACTTACAAATCGGATACAAAATAAAGCTTATGAGCAATGAAAAACTTAAAGGAATAAAAAGGGTTTTGCCAAAATATAGTATTAGCGAAATTAACACCGTAAATTGAAGAATTTCCAGCAAAGAATATTTTCTGTAGGAAGGCAAAGGAACCAATGTTTTAATAATTTGTGCCATAACTGATTGGGTTTTCGATGGTCTTATAAATTATTTTGAAACTTAATTTAAAGTGTTCAATATTAACATTTCAGCAACTCTAATATAGTATTTTTTTTTCAGATGATAAATGACATTAATAATATTATTTTACGCTTATAAATCACCACATAAAAAATCTTTAAGAAATACTTAAATAAAAAAATCAGAAGAAAAATTTAAAGTTGCTTAAGGAAAATGAATACTATAATTTTGGCTAACAATTATTTTGGTTATGTATGAAGCTATTTTAAAGCACGTAAATCAGCACATTGCAATTACAGAAAAAGAGGAAGATTATTTTAAATCAGTTTTGGTTTCAGCGAAAATTGCTAAGCGGAAAAAGCTGGTACAACCGAGCACATTTGTAAAACACGAGTATTTTGTTGTAAAAGGCTGCTTAATAGGCTATTATTTAGATGATAAAGGAAACAAACATATTATCCAATTTGCTATTGAAAATTGGTGGATTGGTGATTTTGATGCATTTTATAATGGTGTTCCTTCAAAATTTTACATTGAAGCTATTGAAGATTCCCAATTATTGGCGATTCAATATGACGATTTACAACAATTGTTTAAAACCGTTCCAAAATTTGAACGCTATTTCAGGATTTTGGTTACAAGTGGATTTATTTCATTGCAAGGACGAATATTATCATCACTTCAAAATACCGTAGAAGAACGATATATAGAATTCTGCAAAGCATATCCAACTATTGAGCAACGCGTGGCCAATTACCATGTTGCAAATTACTTGGGCGTATCTGCTGAAAGTCTGAGCCGGATTCGTCGAAAATCTGTCAAAAAATCCTAATTTCTTGATGTAGGTCAATTAAAACGGGAAATTTAAGCAGTAATTTTGTCTTTAATTATTTAAATGAAAATTATGAAAAACATACTATTTGTATTGACAAGCAACGATTCTTTAGGGTCAACCGGACATAAAACAGGTTTTTGGATTGAAGAATTTGCTTCACCTTATTATTTGTTAACGGACAAAGGTTTTAACGTTACGTTGGCATCACCTAAAGGCGGTCAACCACCAATCGATCCTAACAGCGCTGCAGATAATGCAGCTACAGCATCCACCATAAGATTTGATAATGACGAAGCCACAAAGGAAAAATTGGCAAACACCTTAAAATTAGAGGATGTAAATCAAATTGATTTTGATGCTGTTTTTTATCCGGGCGGTCACGGTGTTCTTTGGGATCTTGTTGAAGATAAAAAGTCTATTTCGCTTATCGAATCTTTTTACAATGAAGGAAAACCAGTTGCATTTGTATGTCACGCTCCGGCAGTTTTAAAAAATGTAAAAGGAAAAGATGGAAAACCTTTGGTGAACAACAAAAAAGTAACAGGATTCACCAATGAAGAAGAAGCAGCTGTGCAACTTACTGAAATTGTGCCTTTTCTTTTGGAAGAGATGCTTAAAAATAACGGAGGGATTTATTCAAAAATAGGGGATTGGCAGCCTTATGCCGTTGAAGACGGATTGCTAATTACTGGTCAAAACCCAGCATCTTCAGAAAAAGTTGCAGAATTATTAGCTAAAAAATTACAATAAATTATGGAAAATAAACAAGCATTGTTACAACCATACGCTAAAAACGGACTGGAATTAAAAAACAGAATTGTGATGGCGCCGATGACCAGAAGCAGGGCTGATAATCCGGAATTTAAACCAACGGAAGCGTTGCAAGCTGCTTATTATGAGCAGCGTGCCTCCGCAGGATTGATTATTACGGAAGGTGCACAGGTTTCTGAAACGGCTGTTGGTTACGTAAATACACCCGGAATTTATACAAAAGCGCAAGTGGATGGCTGGAAAAAAGTTACTGAACGCGTTCATTCGAAAGGTGGGAAGATCTTTATTCAATTGTGGCATGTTGGCAGAATATCACATCCCGATTTTCATCACGGAGAATTGCCTTTGGCGCCATCGGCTATCAATCCGAACAGTAAATCGTTTACACCACAAGGCTTTAAAGATACGGTAACGCCAAAAGAAATGACTTTGGAAGATATAAAAACAACCATCAACGATTTTAGGCAAGCGGCAAAAAATGCTGTTGAGGCCGGTTTTGATGGCGTGGAAATCCATTCGTCAAACGGTTATTTGTTTCACCAGTTTTTCAATAACTGTTCAAACCAGCGGACAGATAATTACGGCGGAAGCTTAGAAAACAAGGCAAGATTCTTTTTTGAAGTGCTGGATGCCGTTAAAAATGAAATTCCGGAACAAAAAATTGGGGTAAGATTCAATCCTTCGATGCACAATTTGCATGGAATGATGGTTGATAAAGATACCATACCAACCTTTGAATATATCATTAAAAAATTAAACGATTATCAGTTGGCTTATGTTCATTTGTCGGAACCGTTTACCGATGTTTCTGCAGTTCCTTTTGCCGTAACAGAAATCGCAAAACATTTTAGGCCTTTATATCACGGAACTTTAATGATCAACGGCGGATTTACACAAGAAACCGGAAATGCGGTGATTGAGCGTTGCGAAGCCGATTTGGTGGCGTTTGGAAAACCCTTTATTTCAAATCCGGATTTGGCGGAGCGCTTTGAAAATAATTTAGCATTAACCGAATGGGACCAAAGTACCTTTTATACGCCGGGCAAAAAAGGTTATTTGGATTATGAACCAGTTAAATTGTAAAAGAATACATTTAAGAAAACTAAAATCAAGAAAAATAGCGCCGAAAGGCGCTATTTTGTTTTATTTCTAAATATTAATTTTGTTTAATTTCTTACTTTAGAAGGATAACTTTTCGGATCTAGCGCAGTAGGGGACCAGCTATTTAAAAATTCCAAAATTTCTTTGGTTGAATATCCTTTGTTTTCCTCTAAATAAACGCTGTTTTGGGTGTGCAATCTATTTCCTTCGCCATCCAACACTACAAAAACCGGAAAACCAAAACGTTGCGGATAACCAAAGTAGGCCAATAGGTCTTCATTCCAGTTTTCTTTGGAATAATTTAGGTGATAGGTGATATATTTCTCCGTTAAAACACTTTTTAAGGTATCATTTTCGGTGGCTTTTTTATTAAATTTTACACACCAGATGCACCAGTTTCCTCCAATTTGCAGCAGCACATGTTTTCCTTCTGCATTTGCTTTTATAACAGTTTTTTGAATATCCATTTTAGCATCTGCTTCAGGATTGTATAATTTAACTTCTGATGTTTGGGCATTCATATCAACAGTTAAAAGTATTATTATGATAAATAGTGTTATTTTTTTCATTGAATAAAATTTTAGATTACAAAAATAAAGTAATTTTTTAAGCAAAAAATTTACTTATGATAGAATATTTTAATAATCCAGCGTTTAGGTGATATTTTTAGTTTGCTTAAATAGCTTTGCTTGTTCAAGTATTTGTAACGTAACTTCAGCAATATTGTGCAATAAAATGTATTGCATTTGTGTAGCTTCTTTTTTTGTTGCAAGTAATTGTATACTTATATCTTCTAAACTGTCTTCAATAGTTTCTATTTTACTATTATTTGGAGTTGTTAACCAATCATAGGCTTCATCTAAAGCTTTTAAAATATGATTTTCAAATACAAACATTTGTTTAGTATGCTGATTTCTGTGAGCTCCTAATGCAGATAAGTATGAAAGTAGTGCGTGGTTCAAGTAGGTTAGGGTAAAGGCTGTATTTTTTAGTTTTTGATATTTTATTGGATCCAATTGCATATTTTGCCAAGCCATCACCAACGCATTATCGGCACGATGCGCTTCTCTTCTGGAAATTCTATAGGCTAAATCATCATTTTCCGGATTTTTATATTCATTTAAAATAGCTTTAAAATATGCTGTATTTTTAAGAATTACATCACTTAATAAAATTGGTAATTTCTTGTATTGCCACTCTGGCCATAAAAACCGTACAACTATAAACGATATAAAAGCGCCAATTAATGTATCAATTAAGCGAGGAGCCATAACATCCACCCCTTTATTGGCGATAATATTAAATGCACACAACACAAAAATGGTAATAAAAATAACGCCTATCGAATATTTTCGTTTCATCCAAAACAAAAATAAATAGGCAGCAAAAAGCATTAATACAATTTGCCCTGAAAAAGAAAATAATTTAATAACTAAAATACCAATAATTACGCCGGCTAAAGTTCCTAAAGTACGTTGCAATAGACGCCTTCTTGTTTCGCTATAACTAGGTTGTAAAACAAATAAAATGGTAAGTAATACCCATTCTCCTTTTTCAATATGAAAATATTTATAGATTGCAAAACCAATTAAAAAAGAAATGCTTAATCTTATCGCATGCCGCATTCTTGGGTGGTTGATATTTAGCTGTATTTTTAATCGCTCAAAATAAGTTCTGGTTTCTTTTTCTAATTTAGGCAATAAATGGTTGTCATAATTTTTATGAATATCTTTTAAAGTTTCATGCGACTGAGTTAAATTACGAATTAATAATTTTATTGAAAGTGTTGGTTTCAACTCATTATTTTGAAGTAAATTTTGAATTGTTTGAATAAGCCAATCCAAAGCTATAGGATGTTTATATGGAACACCTGTAAGTAAACTTTGAGCAAAATTTTGAGTAGCATGGGATAGTTCATGAAGTAATTGACGAATTCCGCCAATTAATTCACTATTTGAAGGATCTATACTTAATAAATTATAGCTTTCATGACTAGATGCTGCTCGTTCATGCAAACTTTGTAAAACCATAAAATAATACAAATATGGTTGGAGTGGTTGCTGATTGGTAAGTGATTCCCCATAACTATTTAAAACTTCTTTACAGCGGTCTAAAGCTTCAACAGTTTGCACATTTAACAAGGCTAATTTTGCACAGATTTCTTTTTCTTCTAACGCATCACTTGGAAACAATTTTGATTTTTCATTAAAATACAAAGAAAGTGCAGAAAACCCTCTAGCCAATTGTTCTTCCAAAAGGCTGAAAGGTTTTAAACGCAATAATATGTATGAAAAAACACCATAAATAAATGCTCCAGAAGTAAGCATAATAGGCTGAATGTAGAAATTAGGGCTAATTTGTGTTCCAATCATGGTGTAAATACCTACTAATAAAGCACCAAATGTTACACCTCTAAAACGCTCACTTACACCTCCAATTAAAATAAAAACAATTGTTGATAAACCAAGTCCAATTCCTAATAGTAAGGGATATGGTTGCAATAATTCTACCGCAAAACTTGATATTGCAAAGCTGATAACTTTTAAAGCCATAGACTT
>CAMDPE010000202.1 GCA_945903795.1 Lutibacter flavus
ATATCCCTATTTCAAATTGTATTAATTCAGATATCAAGCGCATGTTTGTGCTAACGCAATTTAATTCGGCCTCATTAAACAGGCACATTAAAAACACGTATCATTTTAGCTTTTTCAGTTCAGCTTTTGTTGATGTTTTGGCAGCTGAGCAAACTCCGGGAAACAGCACTTGGTTTCAAGGCACGGCAGATGCGGTTAGGCAAAGTATGCATCATTTTTTAAACCATGATTTTGATTATGCCTTGATATTGTCAGGAGATCAATTGTATCAAATGGATTTTGAGGAAATGGTTGAAAAACATGTGAAAATGAAAGCTGCTATTTCCATTGCAACTATTCCTGTAAATGCAAAAGATGCCACATCATTCGGAATTTTAAAAACGAATGAAAAAGATGAAATAACTTCATTTATTGAAAAACCAGCAGCTGATTTGTTGCCTGATTGGACTTCAGAAGTAAGTGATGATATGAAAAGGGAAGGCCGAAATTATTTGGCTTCTATGGGGATTTATATTTTTAACAGAGACTTGCTTGTTGAATTGATGAACAATCCTGAAACAAATGATTTTGGAAAAGAAATTATTCCACAGGCTATAGAGAAACATAAAGTGGTAAGCTTTCAATATGAAGGCTACTGGACAGATATTGGAAATATAGATTCGTTTTTTGAAGCCAATTTAGGGTTGACGGATGATTTTCCGAAGTTTGACTTATACAGCACTGAAAAAAGAATTTACACCCATGCCAGGATGTTGCCTACCACAAAAATTTCAGGAACCGTTTTGGATAAAACTGTGATTGCAGATGGTTGTATCATAAATGCAGGAAAAATAGAGCATTCTGTAATTGGTGTTCGTTCTCGAATTGACACAGAATCAACCATTATCAATACCTATATGATGGGATCCGATTATTATCAGCCACTTCAACATATTTTGGATGAAAATATTATTTCAATGGGTATTGGCAAACGTTGCTTCATAAAAAATGCAATTTTAGATAAAAACTGTTGTATTGGTGATGATGTTAGAATTAATGGAGGAAAACATCTTAAAGACACTGAAACAGATACTTATGTTGTAAGAGATGGTATCGTCGTTGTTAAAAAAGGCGCTTTAATTCCAAATGGGTTTATCATATAATCTATGACGAAATTAATTACACACAGTCTTTTTACAGATTTTGACATCAATTTATTTAAAAGCGGAAAGCATTATCGGTTGTACGAAAAATTTGGTTCCCATATAATTACTGTGAATGGCATTGAAGGAACTTACTTTGCTGTTTGGGCACCAAGCGCTAAACAAGTATCGGTAATTGGAGATTTCAACCATTGGGTTGATGGTGAATTTAATTTAAATGTTCGCTGGGATTCCTCGGGGATTTGGGAAGGCTTTATTCCCACTGTAGGAAAAGGAAATTTGTACAAATACAAAATACACTCAAACAATAATAATTATATTTCTGAAAAAGCCGATCCTTATGCACGCAGGTGTGAACATCCACCTAAAACGGCTTCAGTAGTTTGGGAAGACAAATACAAATGGGAAGATAAAAGCTGGATGCATACGCGCAAAAAAAACAATGCGTTGGATGCGCCTTATTCGGTTTATGAAGTTCATTTGGGTTCTTGGAGAAAAAAAGGTAAGGAAAACAGATCGTTATCTTATTTTGAATTGGCAGATGAACTGGTGACTTATGTGAAAGAAATGAATTTTACGCATGTGGAATTTATGCCGATTATGGAATATCCATATGATCCTTCTTGGGGATATCAGGTTACAGGCTATTTTGCGCCAACTTCTCGTTTTGGTTATCCTGAAGAATTGAAATATTTGGTTGATAAATTGCACCAAAGCGACATTGGAATTATTTTGGATTGGGTACCGTCACATTTTCCTGAAGATGCGCACGGACTTGGTTATTTTGATGGTTCAAATTTATATGAGCATCCCGATAAACGTAAAGGTTACCACCAGGATTGGAAAAGCCTTATTTTTAATTACGGAAGAAATGAAGTTCGCTCCTTTTTAATCAGTAATGCTATTTTTTGGCTGGAACAATATCACGCAGACGGATTACGCGTAGACGCTGTGGCTTCTATGTTATTTCTTGATTATTCACGTGAAGACGGTGAATGGGAACCAAATATTTATGGCGGAAATGAAAATTTGGACGCGGTTTTGTTTTTGAAGGAATTGAATGAAGAAGTGTATAAATCTTTTCCTGATGTGCAAACTATCGCAGAAGAATCTACGGCATTTCCTATGGTTTCCAAACCAACTTTTATGGGCGGATTGGGCTTTGGAATGAAATGGATGATGGGTTGGATGCACGATACGTTGGACTATTTTTCTAAAGATACCATTTACAGAAGATACCATCAAAATGAAATTACGTTTAGTTTAACCTACGCTTTTACAGAGAATTTTATGTTGCCTTTGTCACACGATGAAGTTGTGCACGGTAAAAAAACCATTTTGGGACGTATGCCCGGCGATGAATGGCAACGTTTTGCAAATCTCCGTTTGTTGTATGGTTATATGTTTACGCATCCCGGCACAAAGTTGTTGTTTATGGGAAGTGAATTTGGGCATTATGAAGAATGGAATTTTCAAAAAAGCCTGGATTGGAATTTATTGGAGTTTTATCCGCATAAAAACACGCAAAATTATTTTAAGGATTTAAATCTATTTTATAAATCTACGCCGGCATTATTTGAGAAAGGATTCAGTAATGAAGGTTTTGAATGGGTTAGTTATGATGATTCTGAAAATTCAGTGATTTCCTATTTAAGAAAAGGCAATAATCCTAAAGACGACGTTTTGGTAGTCTGCAATTTTTCGCCGCAAACATTGGGGAATTATAAAATTCGCGTTCCAAGAAAAGGAAAGTTACAGGAAGTATTTAGCAGCAATCATGAGAAATATGGAGGAAGTGGAGCAGTTAACGCAGAAAAAATTACCATAAAAAAACAACCTAAAAAGGTTAATGAATATTCGGCAATACTTGTTTTACCGCCACTAGGTATTTCAATTTTAAAATTCTGTTAAATTTAATGCCGCTTAATTGCACTAATTTTACATTTTTGTTGATAAAGCGGTAATATTTTTAATAAAAATAATAATTATTAAATTATTTAATTTAGTACGTTTGCACTTTGATCAAATAATTTAATTTATGATTTTAAACACCGAATTAGAAAACAAGGGAAATCAATTTCCTTCAAAAATAATATCCTATAAAAAAGATGTCGACACACTTTATTTCACGAGTGAAAATAATGTAATTTTACAACTTACTATTCAGAGAGACAGCGTTTTGCGATTTCGATATACCACAACATCAATTTTTGAGAACGATTTTTCTTACGCCATAACGCGCTATGCGAGCAGGGGTTTTAACCATCTTGAAGTAACCGAAGACGAAACAAATTATATTATCACAACTTCAAAATTAATTTGTCATATTTCAAAAGAAGATATGAGAAAGTCAATTTTTGATGCAAAAGACAATACACTTATTTCTGAGGATGAGTTGGGTTTTCATTGGGAAGAAAGTTATGAGTTTGGAGGCAATATTGTAAAAATGTCTAAAAATTCCCAAGAAAAAGAAAGCTATTATGGGTTGGGTGATAAGCCAGTTGCCTTAAATTTAAAGAGCAAACGATTTGAAAATTGGGTTACAGATTCTTATGCATTTAGCAAAGATACCGATCCAATTTATAAAGCCATTCCCTTTTATACAGGCCTTCATCACGGGAAAGCTTACGGCATATTTTTCGACAATACTTTTAGATCTTTTTTCGATTTTTGTCAAGAACGCAGAAATGTTACCAGTTTTTGGGCTCAGGGAGGTGAAATGAACTATTACTTTTTTTATGGCCCGGAAATGGGTGAAGTCGTTTCAAATTATACCGATTTAACTGGAAAGCCACACGAATTGCCACCACTTTGGGCTTTGGGATACCACCAATGTAAATGGAGTTATTATCCGGAATCAAACGTAAAAGAAGTTACCAATAAATTTAGGGAACTTAGAATTCCTTGCGATGCCATTTATTTGGACATCGATTATATGGAAGGATTTAGGTGTTTTACCTGGAACAAAGAATATTTTCCTGATCCAAAAAGAATGGTGAAGGAATTGTCCGATAATGGTTTTAAAACAGTAGCCATTATCGATCCTGGAATCAAAATAGACAATGATTACAACATTTTTAAAGAAGGTTTGGATAAAGATTATTTTTGTAAACGCGCCGATGGTCCATATATGAAAGGAAAAGTTTGGCCTGGAGAATGCTATTTTCCAGATTTCACAAAACCTGAAGTGCGCGAATGGTGGTCGGGTTTATTTAAGGAACTTATTGAGGAGATTGGTGTTAAAGGCGTTTGGAACGATATGAATGAACCCGCAATTATGGATGTTCCGGGAAAAACATTTCCAGATGATGTGAGGCACAATTACGATGGAAATGAATGTAGCCACAGAAAAGCGCACAACATTTATGGGATGCAAATGGCAAGAGCCACTTACCAAGGGCTAAAGAAATTCTCTTATCCAAAACGTCCTTTTGTGATTACGCGAGCGGCTTATTCAGGAACTCAACGATACACATCAACCTGGACAGGCGATAATGTGGCATCATGGGAACATTTAACCATCGCAAATTTGCAGGCACAACGTATGTGTATGTCGGGTTTCTCATTTGTGGGATCAGATATTGGCGGATTTGCAGAGCAGCCAAACGGCGAACTTTATGCGCGCTGGATTCAGTTGGGAATTTTTCACCCTTTTTGCAGAACGCATTCATCGGGTGACCATGGCGATCAAGAACCTTGGGCTTTTGGAGACAACATTACGGATATTGTAAGAAAATTTATTGAAATAAGGTATCAATTATTACCGTATTTATATACTGCTTTTTGGCGTTATGCTACAGAAGGAATTCCTATTTTGAAATCGTTGGTTTTATACGATCAGGCTGATATTCAAACGCATTACAGAAATGATGAATTTGTTTTTGGGGAAAAAATATTGGCATGTCCAATTACTGAACCAAATGCGAAAGGAAGAAGAATGTATGTTCCTGAAGGAAATTGGTATAATTTCTGGAACAATAAAATGATTAAAGGAGGAAATGAAGTTTGGGTGGATGCAGATTTAGACAGCATGCCTATTTTTGTGAAAGAGGGAGCTATCATTCCAAAATATCCAATTCAGCAATTTGTTGGAGAAAAGGAAATAACTGAGCTTCATTTGGATGTGTTTTTTAAATTGGGAAAAGAAAAGTCCCAGGTTTATGAAGATGCTGAAGATGGATTTGATTATAAAAAGGGAAGATTTAGCTTAAGAAATTTCAATTTGCTAGGCAAAGAGGATTCCTTAGTAATTCAACAATTTAAATCAGGAAAATTTATTACTTCCTATGATACTTTTGAAATTAATTTGATTGGATTGCCTTTTGAAATTAGAAAAGTGGAAGTTGACAATGTTAAAATTGATTTAGAGTTAAGTCTTAAAGGTAGTATTTTGGTGATTTCAAAAGAATTTACAGAACTTCATATTATTGGAAAAAAAATGATTATTGTAGATTAAATCATTTTATCTATTAAAATAATATCTATAAAAATAAAAAAGCTTCCCGATTTTCGGGAAGCTTTTTTTGAATTAATAAATTAATACTTAAATATCTATTTTAATACAATATTCACTCTTGCAAAAAGAAAACGACCTGCAACACCAAATTGTTGTGTACTTCTCGACCAATCAAATCTACCACCGCTTCTGTTATTTTCAGTTTCCATTCTATCTGGATATACATCCAATAAATTATTAGCTCCAACAGTT
>CAMDPE010000203.1 GCA_945903795.1 Lutibacter flavus
AAAAACAAACCATTCTGGATAATCAGGAATGTCATGCCATGCATCCATTCGCCAAATACTCGCTCCAGCGCCAAAACTTTTAACTCTTTCATCTAAACTTAAAGTGTCAGTGGATTCCGGATTTAATTTACTCCAAAAAATTCTAAATCCAATTATTGCACATTTAGGATTTAATTTAAAATAATCTTCTATAATTTCAATCGGATTTTGAGATATAAAATGAATATCATCATCAATACTTAATGCAAATTGAGTATTCACTTTATTGAGAAGTCTATTTCTAACATAATGAATGCCTTTCGAATCCTCATTTCTAAAAATCTCAATCTTTGGAAAATATTTAGTAACATAATCAAAAGTACCGTCGGTTGATCCATCGTCACATATGATACATTTCATATTTTTTTCCTCAATTAAAAATCTTACATTTTCTAAAGTAATTTTTAATTCAGTTAACCTATTTCTTGTTGGAATGACAATAGTATATTTTTCAAACATTTTCTAATACATTTTCAATTACTCTTTTCAGGTGCTCAATTCCTAAATATTGCAATAGATCTTCCCTGCCCAATTTTAAGTTGTCTTTATCGTTAAGCCATATATTATATAGCGTTTCAATTTTTTTCGCAATATTTTCCACGTCATCTGCCTCAGCCCAATATGGATAATCGTTACCTAATAGCCTTTTTGTTTCACTGTAATATGGACCCAAAGCCAAAATGGGCTTGTTGGCCGCAACACAATGCGGAAATTTCCCTGGTAAAAACGGACTGATTTCCGATTTTGATTCTAAAATAATATTCACTGAAACATGCTGTTGCAAATGATACACGGCATCAAAAGCCACATTACCATTGTGAATATAAATCTCCGGGCAGTTCTTTTGAGCACTTTCCAATAGTTGGGTATGGTAAGATGCATTACCCAACAATAACAAACTGGCATTCTTTTTAGCTTCAGGATGTTGCTTTAAAAATAAATTAAAACCTTTTATCAATCCTTTAGGAGAACGTGGTTTCATCAAATTTCCTGCGTGGAGCAAATTAAATTTTGTGGGATCAAAGTAAGCTGGAAATACCTTGTTGTGAACCTCATATTTCGAATTCTGGTGCGGAATCACCACTCCTGTCTTTAAAAATTCAGGAAAATAACATCCCATCCATTCCTGCAACAACAAACTTGGAAAAGCGCTGTATGTTGCTTTTTCTGAAACTTCTTTAAAGAATTGTTCTTTTTGTTTGTAGCCAGGTTGTATCCAATTATACGGTCGCGGATAAAAGTGAAACGGATAAGGATCGTGCACATAGGCCATCCATTTGGAATGCCATTTGGGCAATTTCAACACCGCATAATGGGACCGAAAACTAGCCCCTTTGCTTAAAGTCAATACCAAATCAGGTTCAAAAGCTGTTTCTTTTTTCAATGCTTTTGCAACACTTGAGGCATCATTAAAAAAGGTAAAGGAAAATCCAAAATACCCTTCCAATAATGGATTTAAATTGATTCCGGTCCAGCGTGTGAAAAGTCGTTCTAACCTGCTCAATAAATAAAATAAATTTCCTTTTCTTTCAGGGATGGAAATGCACTGAATACCAGGTAAATCAATGTCTTTTTGGGTGTAATGATATACTTTTAGCTTGAAACCTAAGGCATATAAGTTATTAATCAACGCCAAACGACCTTTTGTAGCGCTGCTGTCGTTAATGTCAATCGATTCAACAACAATGAGTATATTTAATTTTTCCTTATTCATGCTTCAATTAAATAATCATCATTTATAATTGTTTATTCTCATTTAATTTTAATAAAACAGCAACAATACGCTTGGCCGTTTGGCCATCCCATAAAGGCGGAATAGTTCCCTTTTTCCAGCTTCCCTCAAATAATATTTTTAACGCCGATTTGATTGCTTTTGGATTGGTACCAATTAATTTATTTGTGCCTAGTTCAACCGTTTCTGGTCTTTCCGTTGAGTCTCTCAAAGTTATGCAGGGCACACCCATTACGGTAGTTTCTTCGGTGATTCCGCCTGAATCAGTTATAACAGCCAAGGCGTTTTGGGAAAGGTAATTAAATTCCAAATACCCTAAAGGATTTATCAAATGCAATCGCTCATGTGATATATTTAGTGCTAAAAGTACTTTAGCAGTTCTTGGATGCACCGGAAAAATTACAGGAACATTAATTGTATGTTTTAAAATCTCCTCTAAAAAACCTTGTAATTTTAACTTGTCATCAACATTGGCAGGCCTGTGCAATGTTAATAAAATATAATTGCCTTTTTTTAAATTTAAACCATCCCAAAATGAAGGTTTCTTAAAATTATTTTGATGCTTGTATAAAGTATCTATCATGGTATTGCCCACCAAAAAAATTCGCTCCTTTTCTATCCCTTGTTTTCTTAAATTTTCATTGGCTGAATTTGTGGTGGTAAAAAAATAATTGGTAATGCTGTCTGTAACAATTCTATTAATTTCCTCTGGCATTGTCCAATCACCTGAACGAATTCCTGCTTCAATATGTGCTACCGGCACATTCATTTTACGTGCCACAATAGCACAGGCCATGGTAGAAGTAACATCTCCCACAACCAAACATAAATCCGTACTTTCCTCTTGCAGCAATTTTTCATAACCAATCATTATATTAGCACATTGTTCGGCTTGGCTTCCACCACCGGCCTCCATATTGATCTGTGGTTGGGGAATGCCCAACTGCTCAAAAAAACTACCACTCATGTTTTTGTCATAGTGCTGACCTGTATGCACCAAACGAAAATTTATGTTCCTTCCTAAATTAGCCTGGTAAATAATGGCGTCAATTATTGGGGCTATTTTTATAAAATTAGGACGTGCCCCAGCAATTATATCGATATTCATTGAACGGTCATTTTTTTTACAATTCGTTTATAAATCTTCCATATTGGGAATAGCCTATATTTTAACCATAAAAATATTTTATGGCTTTTATTAATCTTTGTTTTTGAAATAATATCATTTAATAATTTATAATCTCTAAATGAGATCGCAAAACCAGACAAATATTTAATTAAACTTGAAGACAGTAAATTTTTGCTGCCTAAATTAGCTGTAATTAAACGTATCGATTCTTTTTTAGATGCAATTCTAATCGGATCCTTTCTAAAAAACTCTCCTGTATTGGAATTGGGATGCTTTCTTCCATAAAATAAACATTTGTCTATCGATATTCCTTTATATCCATTAGATAATAACCTTGAATACAATTCCCATTCTTCTGCGTACATTAATGTTTCAACAAATCTATTTTCTTCAAAACACTCCCTTTTCCACATGATGGCGCAAGAATTAAAAGGAAGTTCATTTTTTAACATCTTTTCTATATCATTTACTTCAATAAAGAAAGATGAATATTCTTTTGAATAATCAAATTTATAATTAAAATCATCCACAAATACTGCACGCAAATACCTACAAAACGAAATATCATTCGTAGACAACTCTTTTACGCACAATTCTAAATTTTGTGGATGTACGATATCGTCATCATCAAAAAAAATAACATATTCACCTTTGGCTATATCTATTCCATAATTGCGACAACCGGGCAAACCTTTTTTATAAGTTTTAGGTCGCTTTAAAAACTGGAATCGTTTGTCCTTCTCTAGGATTGACTCAAGAACTTCAAAAGTATTGTCCGTTCCCCCATCATCAATAATTAAACATTCCCAATCCTTAAAAGTTTGATTTTGTATGGATTGTAAGGTTTCCACAATAAAATGTGCCCTATTATAGGTGCCCATAATGATGGTGACTTTGGGTCTGACAAAATTCATTATTTTATTATTTCTATTACCATAGTTTCAATAATGTTTATTTCTGCAGGTATGATAGTTCCATGCTTTTCAATATTTTGAAAAAAAGAAATATCGCTTTTCCCGACTTCAACTTGTTTTACTTTAGAATACCCACATTGTAACGCTAGTGCTTTAATACTTTTATAGCTATGTATCATTTGGTGACCCCAAGCTTTAAAAAAA
Organism: Lutibacter flavus; assembly: GCA_945903795.1. Taxonomy (GTDB): domain Bacteria; phylum Bacteroidota; class Bacteroidia; order Flavobacteriales; family Flavobacteriaceae; genus Lutibacter; species Lutibacter flavus_A. The sequence continues at coordinate 4,019 of CAMDPE010000203.1, forward strand.
TTGTTTATCACATATTCATAATATTCCTCAATATTTATATTTGCAATGTTTAATACTTTTAAGTTTGGAATATTTAGTACCGCCCAATTAACATATTGTTTATTTGTTAATGTATTTGGATTTGCATATAAATTAAATAAAAATTCTAGGGAGGGAGTCGCTATCCTAATTATGCCGCCTTTTTTCAAAATTCGATAACTTTCTTTTAACATATTAAGTTGTTGTTCTACTTTTAAATGCTCAAAAAGATGTTCTGAATATACAAAATCAAAAATACCTGATTCAATAGGAAATTTTTCTCCTGCATCAAGATATACAATAGTCTCTATGCAGTTCAAATCGGTATTCAACCAACCTTCAAGAATATTTGTACCACAACCAATCTGTAATTTTTTAATTTCGTTATTCTTTATATAAGAATCAATTATTTTCTTCTGTAATTTAATTCGTTTGGTCCGAATCTTTTTATCCCTAATCATCTCATATATGCCATAAGGAGAAAAACTTAATATATGTTTAATTTTCTTTTTCATTTTTATATATTACAATATTATTAATCAATAATGATTTTGATTTTAATAATTATCAAAGAAGATATAAATAATAATTATTATTTATATCTATTAAAAAAAGATTTTATGCTTTTTAAAGAATTTAAAAAATTGGTCTCTGATCTTTTTAAATATTTAATTTTATCTTCCTCTTCAACTTTAATTCTTTCCAATAAATGACGAACAAAATTTTCATAATCTTCTATAAACAATTCTTTATGTTTTGTATAAATATAAAATAACAATTCATACTTAATTTGATTGGCTATTGCTGTAGTTGAATTTTTTCTTTTTCTATAATTGTATAATGGTTCCTTTATCACTTCCGCCATACCTCCACTCTTTAAAAGACGTATGAAAAATTCCCAGTCTTCAAAACCATTTCTCATTTTTTCATCATAGCCTCCACAAACCTTCCAATCTGCTTTTTTAAACATTGAAGTTCCTAATGCGCTATTTGAAAAGATAAAATTTGAAATTGAGCCGCCTTTTGGGATATAAACAACTTTAGAACCATCTTCAAAAATTAAAGAGGCTTGACAGGTTACAATTTTTATCTCTTTCTTTTTCAAAAAAACAGCAATTGCCTTTTCACAAAAAGAGGATTCAAAAAAATCATCACTGTCCAAAAGCAATATATAATCTCCTTTGGCTTCTTTAATCCCAACATTCCTTGCCCTACTTTGACCCTGATTTTCTTGGGTAATCAATTTTGTAATTTGAGGCACTAATTTATTTAATATGGCCTTGGTTTCAGCATTAGAACCATCATCCACCACAATCAATTCTTTATTGGAATACGTTTGGTTTAATGCCGAGTTTATCGATTGCTCAATGTATTGTGCGTCGTTATAGCAAGGAATGATGATGGAAACCAATGGAAACATAACTATTTTTAAATTTTAATTAAATAATTACTGTCCTTCTTTCTATTTAATTGTACTTTTTCTTCCAAATTTAAATTTGAAATCAATTTAATTTTTGTTCTGAAAATCAAATATTTGTTAAAGTCAAATTTTAATAAGCTCAATAAGCTTTGTTTTCTTAAATAAAAAATTAACTTGCCTATGTCTTTATATTTATCTGAATTAACATTGCCGTATTCTATTTTAATCCTATTCAAAAATTGATCATAATAAACTTTACTGCCAATTTTATTTTCCTTTGCATTGTTGTTATTGCTGTCATGTCTAATTTTTGTAAGGGGCGTTATCCCTATT
>CAMDPE010000204.1 GCA_945903795.1 Lutibacter flavus
GCCTGAGTTTATAAGATATTTGGATGCCACACGAGAACCTTTAATCTCCAGAGTGATTTCGATGGAAGGTGAAAAAAATGATATTCCGGTTGAAGTTGCGATGGTTTATAATACTTCATATACTGAAAATTTACATTCATATGTGAACAATATTAATACCATTGAAGGCGGAACGCATTTGGCCGGCTTTAGACGCGGGTTAACAGCTACTTTAAAAAAATATGCGGATGACTCTGGAATGCTAAAGAACCTAAAATTTGATATTGCTGGGGATGATTTCCGCGAAGGATTAACAGCCATTATTTCTGTTAAAGTTGCCGAGCCACAATTTGAAGGACAAACAAAAACAAAACTGGGAAACCGTGAAGTTACGGCCGCTGTGAGCCAAGCTGTTTCTGAAATGTTGCAGAATTATTTGGAAGAAAATCCGAGTGATGCCAGAATCATTGTCCAAAAAGTAATTTTAGCGGCGCAAGCACGTCACGCAGCTAAAAAAGCGCGTGAAATGGTGCAACGCAAAACGGTGATGTCTATTGGCGGTTTGCCAGGGAAATTAAGTGACTGTTCTGAAACTGATCCAGAAAAATGTGAAATTTTCCTTGTTGAGGGAGATTCGGCAGGCGGAACGGCAAAACAAGGACGCGACAGGGCTTTTCAGGCAATTTTACCATTAAGAGGTAAGATTCTGAATGTTGAAAAAGCCATGGTTCACAAGGTTTTTGAAAATGAGGAGATCAAAAATATGTACACGGCTTTAGGCGTATCCATTGGTACGGAAGAAGATCCGAGAGCGTTAAACTTAGACAAACTTCGTTACAGCAAAGTGGTGATTATGTGTGATGCCGATGTTGACGGTAGCCACATTGCCACCTTAATTTTGACTTTTTTCTTCAGATATATGAAAGAATTGGTTGAAAACGGTCATATTTATATTGCAACGCCTCCTTTGTACTTGGTGAAAAAAGGCCAAAAAAGAGAATATGCCTGGAGCGATGACCAACGTGATTTAATTTCAAGAAATTTGGGCGGCGGTGTTGCGATACAACGTTATAAAGGTCTTGGAGAGATGAATGCCGAGCAACTTTGGGATACGACTATGAATCCGGAATTTAGAACACTTAGACAAGTTACCATTGATAATTTATCAGAAGCCGATAGGGTTTTCTCTATGTTAATGGGCGACGAAGTTCCGCCACGTAGGGCATTTATCGAAAAAAATGCCAAATATGCAAAAATCGATGTATAAGTTGATTTCGAATAATAAATAACAAAAAAGACTGCCTTTAAAAGCAGTCTTTTTTTATCAATTAATTTGATTAAATTTGATTATTAAAAACAAACCCTAATACTAAATTTATGAAAAAATTTGCACTACTAATTCTTATGCTAGTTTACGCTGTTTCGATGAAAGCTCAAGAGGATGATGGTTTAGAATCTATACTCTATGCAAATATCCAGGATGCCAACAAATTAACCAAAGCTTATTTGAATCCTGGAATGAAAGGATTGATTTATGGTATGAACAGCGGTTGGTATCATACTGCCAAAGCCCATAAAACATTTGGATTCGACATTTCGATTGGTTTAAACGCTTCTATGGTGCCAACAAAAGACGAACTTTTTAAATTTGCCGATCTTGGCCTATCTTCAACAACAACCTACCACTTTGCCACAAGCCCAGCCGTTGCTGGAACCAATGATACTGCAGCTCAAGCCACAGTGAAAGCAACTGCTGTAATCGAGGGACAAACTGTTTCAAAAGAATTTAAAATGCCTGGCGGCGTTAAAGAAGATTTGCCATTAAACGCAGTTCCTACACCTTCCGTTCAGTTTACCTTTGGATTGCCAAAACAATTTGATGTGATGATTCGATTGGTTCCTGAAGTTGGATCTGACGATGTTAAAGGCAATTTATTTGGCGTTGGTGTTAAAAAAGAAATCACCAGTCTATTTGGCGCTTTTGAAAAACTACCGCTGCATATTTCTTTGTTAGGCGCTTATACCAATATGGATGTGAACTATAACATCCAAAACGGCAGTTCAATTGCCGGCGCAAACCAAAAAGCAACTTTTAATTTAACATCCTATACAGTGCAGGCTATTGTCTCCATTAATTTCCCAATTATTAATTTTTATGGAGGGATTGGTTATGGCGCAGGTACATCAGACTTAAAAATGTTGGGGACTTATGTGTTGGAATATGAAACTGGACAACCATTTCCTTATGATACTGTAGAAAAAACAGTGACAGATCCCATAAATTTGGATTTTGATGCCAGTGGCATTAGAGCCACTGTTGGCACCAGATTAAGTTTGGGATTCTTTAAAATATTTGCCGATTATACCATTCAGGAATATAATACTATAAGTGGCGGTTTGGCTTTTAGTTTTAGGTAAAAACCTAAAAAATTTAAAATTGCACAATTGGTATTTTTTTCCTTATAATTTAAAGGGATTGCATATTTGCAGTCCCTTTTTTTGTCATATTTATTAACGCTATTTCGCATAAAAATTCGTAAATTTGGATTAATTTTTATAAAATAAACAAAATCATAAATATGAAAGTAACAGTAGTAGGAGCAGGTGCTGTAGGCGCAAGTTGTGCTGAGTACATCGCTATTAAAAATTTCGCATCAGAAGTGGTATTGATTGACATCAAAGAAAATTATGCAGAAGGCAAGGCCATGGACCTTATGCAAACAGCCTCTTTAATGGGATTTGACACAAAAATCACCGGAACAACAAATGATTATTCAAAAACAGCCGGCAGTGAAGTTGCCGTTATTACAAGCGGTATTCCAAGAAAACCTGGAATGACTCGTGAAGAATTAATTGGTATTAATGCTGGAATCGTAAAATCGGTTGTTGAAAGTTTGCTTAAACATTCTCCTAAAGTGATCATTATTGTGGTAAGTAACCCAATGGATACTATGGCGTATTTGGCTCATAAAGTTGCCGGAATCGCTAAAAACAGAATTATTGGTATGGGTGGTGCTCTAGACAGTGCACGTTTTAAATACCGATTGGCAGAAGCATTAGGCTGTCCGCAATCTGATGTTGACGGAATGGTGATCGCTGGTCACAGTGACACCGGTATGTTGCCTTTAACACGTTTGGCTGTAAGAAACAGCGTTCCTGTTAGACAATATTTATCGGAAGAACGTTTAGCGAAAGTTGCTGAAGACACCAAAGTTGGCGGTGCAACATTAACAACAATGTTGGGAACAAGTGCTTGGTATGCGCCAGGCGCGGCAGTTTCTTCTATGGTTCAGGCTATTGTAAATGACCAAAAGAAAATGTTCCCTTGTTCCGCTTTGTTAGATGGTGAATATGGATTGAAAGACATCGCGATAGGCGTACCTTGTATTATTGGAAAAAACGGTATCGAAAAAATTGTTGAAATTGATTTGACCGACGCAGAAAAAGCCAAATTTATAGAAAGTGCTGCAGGCGTTAGAAGCGTTAACGATTTGTTGACCTTATAATAATTATTGAATATATTTTTAAAAACTCCTCAAGACTTCGGTTTTGGGGAGTTTTTTTTGATCATAAATCGGAATGTTGGTTTTTTTGTCTTTAACCTTTCACCATTCGACTTAATTCGTATATTTAAAACCTAAAATAACTGTTAATGAGCAAACTAAAATATTTAAGTGCTTTCCTATTGGCAACAACTGTTTACATTTCGTTTACGAATGTTGGTATTTGGACTTATTCACCTTTAATCTTTTCATTTGGTCTCATTCCTTTGGTTGAATTGCTTTTTAAACCCGATGCCAAAAATTTATCCGAAGAAGAAAAACAAAAAGCCGCTGCAGATTCCTATTATAGCATTGTTTTATATGCCGTTGTTATTCTTCAGGTTGTATTTTTGATTTATTTTTTATTCGTTATTCAGGGAAATCTTTCGTCTTTTGATTTAATTGGTAGAATTATTTCTATGGGAATTTTATGTGGAATTTTCGGCATTAACGTGGGCCATGAACTCGGACACCGTTCTAACAGGTTTGAACAATTTTTGGGCGAAATATTACTGCTTACTTCTTTGGAAACCCATTTTTTGCCTTATCACAACAGTGGTCACCATCACAATGTGGCAACACCAAAAGATCCGGCAACAGCCAGAAAAGGGGAAATTGTATTTTTATTTTGGCTTCGTTCACAATTGGGAAGTTATTTTCAGGCCTGGAAAATTGAAAATGACCGTTTGCGCAAAAAAGGGAAATCTGCATTTTCATTTTCAAACAAAATGCTCATTTATACTGTGGCACAAATTGCCTTGCTTGCTTCAATTTATTACTTTTTCAATGTGCAAACCATGTTTTATTTTCTTGCAGCTGCCATTATCGGCATATTGCTGCTGGAAACGGTAAACTATATTGAACATTACGGGTTACTTAGAAAAATAAAAGAAAACGGAAACTATGAAAGGGTGCAGCCCCACCATTCTTGGAATTCAAACCATATTTTAGGACGCACGATGTTGTTTGAATTGTCGCGCCACTCCGATCACCATTACAAAGCCAGCAAACATTATCAGTTATTGGATTCCACGCCCAACAGTCCGCAAATGCTTACCGGTTATCCGGGAATGATGTTGTTGGCCTTGTTTCCGCCTTTGTGGTTTAAAGTGATGAATAAGCAACTGGCGGTTTTTAACAGCGACAAAAGGCCAATTAATTAAACGTCTTTTCGTATCACTTCTCTAACTATTTGAATTAAATCATTTCAAAACGTTTTTTTAAATAATCAATAATTCGTTTTTATATCATTAAATTATTGCTTAATTTTATTTGTTAATAGCTGGTTTTTAGAACAATGCTAAAAACAATTGCCAACTCAGCAATTACTGCAATTAATTATGACTGACCAGAATAAAACAAGAGAAGGCCTTATTCTTGATTTGCAAAAATTGCAGCAGAAGCAATATTTGTTAGAATCCTTATATAATAAAAATATCACCCAACTCAGACAGGAACAAGAGGAGCTAAAAAAAAGCGAAAAAAGGTATGCTGATTTACTAATCAGTCTTGATGTTGGTGTTGTTATTCATGCCCCGGATACTTCAATTGTAATTAATAATTCCAAAGCATCTGAATTATTGGGTTTAAGTGAAGATCAAATGAAAGGAAAAACGGCAATTGATCCACGTTGGAACTTTTTATATGAAAATTATATTCCATTACCAATTGAAGAATATCCGGTAAATAAAATTGCAAGGAGCCGAAAATTAATCAAAGATTTTATCTTGGGTATTAAACATCCCACTAAAAATAATGTTGTTTGGGTTTCTGTTAATGGCTTTCCAGTAATAAATAACGAGGGTGAAATATCCGAAATTGTAATAAGTTTTATTGATATTACCCATCAAAAACAGTCAGAACAATCTCTTCTCGCATCAAAAGATTATCTGTATAAAATTATAAATTCAGTAGCGTCGCCTATCTTCGTAAAAGACGACACACATAGATTTTGTTTGGTAAATGATTCGCTGTGCGCATTGCTGAATCTTAAAAGAGAAGAGCTTATAGGCAAAAATGATTACGAACATTTTCCGAAAGCGCAATATGAGGTGTTTATTGCCAAAGACAAAGAAGTTTTTAATACCGGAAAAGAAAATATTAACGAGGAATCTGTTACGGATGGGCAGGGAAAAATTAGGACTATTGTCACTCGCAAAACCTTATATATAGACAAAGATGGCAATAAATTTTTGGTCGGTGACATAAATGACATTACCGAACGCAAACAAGCGGACAT
>CAMDPE010000205.1 GCA_945903795.1 Lutibacter flavus
GATCATTTTATTGGTAGAAGACAATTTGGCAATCCGAACTTTTGTCAAAAATTTGTTACAACCAATCTACAAAGTTATTGAAGCATCTAATGGTGAAGAAGGTTTTGAACAAGCAAAAAACACAATCCCGGATGTAATTATTACAGATGTGATGATGCCAAAAATTGATGGGTTATCTATGGTGCATCTTTTAAAAAATGAGGAAAAAACAAGTCATATTCCTATTGTTATTTTAACAGGAAAAGCCGCTCTTGAAGATCGGATTTCAGGATTGGAAACAGGTATTGAAGCTTATTTAACAAAACCATTTAGCGTAAAAGAACTTCAACTAATTTTAAACAATCTCATTCAACAAAGAGAACAACTTCTTAAAAAATATCAGAATAAATTCGTGGTTACCGCTGATGAAATTCCTTTGGCATCAGTTGATCAGCAGTTTTTAGAAAAAGCAATCCAACACATAAAAGACAATATAGAAAACACTAGTTTTAGTGTGGAGCAACTTGCAGATAAAATGTGTTTAAGTCCATCCCAATTACACCGTAAACTTCAAGCCCTTATTGATCAGGCTCCAGGTCAATTAATCCGTAATATTCGATTGCAACGCGCAGCAGATTTAATCAAAAAAAATGTAGGGACCTTGGCTGATATTTGTTTTCAGACAGGTTTTAACGATCAAACTTATTTTTCAAGAGCTTTTAAAAACCAGTTTGGCTGCAGCCCATCTGCCTACAAAAAAGAAAACGTATCTCGTTTATCATAATAAAAATCCAACGTTAATTTTCAAATTTTAATTTTTTCTGCTGAAACCCTTTCTTTTGCCACAAAAGTCCATGTTTTTGCAATAATTGTGCAATTTTTTCTAAAGTTCACATATTAGTTTTGGAACATCTAACAAACTAAATATTTTAAATTATGAAAAAATTATTATTGCTTGCAGTTCTTATTCCAATGTTTGCGCTATCCCAAAATGATGGAAGCAAACTATTAAACATGAGTGAAATTACTGTAAAACCTGGCCATGAATCACAGTTTATTGCTGGCGTAAAAATGTGGAAAGAATGCTATTTAGAAAACAAAGGCGCCGACAAATTTAATGTTTGGAGACGTGTTCAAGGAGAAGGAATTATGTACGTTTTAACAGGTATGATGGACAATTGGGCTGAAATGGACAAAGAAGATGCCGCCGGAAAAGAATGCCGCATGAAAGTGCTAGATTTTATTATGCCTCACGTGGAAAAAGTGAATTACAATATTGCCCGCACTATGCCTGAAGTTAGCAAAGCGACACCTTCCGAAGGCACAAAGTTTGTATGGGTTAACTTCTTTAGAGTTAAAAATGGCGCTGTTTTCAATGATGTTATTAAAGAAACATCTTCTGCAATAAAATCGGCCGAAGGTTCAGTAAGAGGAACTTGGTACTCTTTTGCTGGTGGTGGACCGGATTCACCTGATTATATGGTTTCAACACCTTTCAAAAGCTATGCAGATTTAGACATAACCAGAGATGGCGTTTGGAAAATTTATGAAAACAAACACGGAAAGAAAAAAACCGATGAGACAAGAGCCAAATTTAGGGCATCTCTCGAAAACTCCTGGGATTACTTGTATTCTTTGAATGAAGAATTAAGCAACTGATCAATTACGAAATAATCAACTATTAGCTACTAACTAAGCCAAATTCGGGTATGATTTGATATGGTCATGCCCGAATTTAAAAAATTTAAAAATAGATGAAAAAAATTATATGTATTGTGTTCATAATTGCTTCATTTTCATCTTGTAAAAATGAAGTGCGTTACACACAAAACTCACCCGAAATAGAAACCTACAAAAAAGTTATAAAGGATTATGAGATGGGTAATTGGGAATCTTTCGTCACCCATTATTCCGATACTGCCAAAATTTTAAATAATGTAACTAAAAAAAATGCGCAAACAGTGGCGCAGTTAGTCTCCCAAAATAAACAAGACGCCTCCATTTTCTCCTCCTGGAAATATGTACCGGAAGAATCTGAATATGAAATGGTTGTTACGGATAATGGAGAAACCTGGGTAAACTTTTGGGGATTGTGGCAGGGAAGAATGACAGCAAATAATCAATTGTATGAAATTCCAGCGCATATTACCGCCAGATTTATTGACGGAAAAATAGTTAGTGAGCACGGCTATTGGGATATTTCAAAATTGGTTATGGATTTACAAGCAATTAAGGAAGCTGCTCCGCCCGAAACTATCACGGAAATAAAAGAATAATCAAACTTAATTACTTGAAATTCTATATAGTTAGTTTATTCAGCTTTAAAAATTAAGATATGAAAAAAATTATTATACACCTCGTATTGCTATTCATATTCGTTTCAATAAACGCAGTTTTCAGTCAGCAAAAAGAAAAATTAGCAACTCAGACATTTGCCTATAGAAGCGCAGACCCACACATGGATGAGCCAAATGATTGGCCGGATAATTTAGATGCCGTTATTGCAGCACCAAAAAATCATAAAATTTTAATGGAAAATGATAAAGTACGCGTACTGGAAGTTACCATTGCACCTGGTGAAACAGAAGAAGTTCATCACCACCAATGGCAAAGTGTGCTTTATATTCAGGAAGCAGGTGATTTTATAGATTATGCCAGTGATGGGAAAATTATTGTGGATACCCGTCTAATAAAACCACCATTAAAATTTCCGATGACTATGTGGAAAGATTCAGAAGGGGCACATTCTGTACAAAATTTAAGCAAAACCATCACCATTCGCCTTATTCGGGTGGAAATAAAAAATTAATAACAAGAATAATAACTTAATCATTAACCAAAATAGGATATGATTTTAAAGCTCATACCCAAATTAAAAACTAAAACTTATGAAAAATCTATTTTTATTAGGACTTGCAATAGTTCTTTTTACATCTTGTGAAACAAAATCAGAGCGTTACACACAAAAATCACCCGAAATTGAAACCTACAAAGCTGGAATTAAAGATTATAGCGACCAAAAATGGGAATCTTTAGTAACTCGCTATGCGGATACTGCAAACGTATTTTTTAATACAGCTGTTCCGATGAGGGCTAATAAAATACCCGAATTTCATCAAAATAATGAAACTGCATTTTCCTCAAGAGGATTTGTGGAAAAAGGTCAGGAATATGAAATGGCCGTAACAGATGAAGGAAACACTTGGGTAAATTTTTGGGGTACATGGAAATGTACCTTAACGGCGAATAATAAAGTGATTGAAATTCCGGTTCATTTAACTGCGCAATTCATCGATGGCAAAATTGTTAGAGAATATGGTTATTGGGACAATGGGCCAATTATTTTGGCAATTCAGGAAATTGAAGCCGCTTCAAAAATGACAGAAGCACCTTCAGAAGAATAATAAATATCAAACTTAAAATTTAAAACAATGAAAGCTATAAAAATTTACTTTACAATGCTGTTTTGCTTTGCTTTTACCAGTAATGGAATAAGTCAAGATAATGCAAAAATAATCTATGCATCTTTTGATTACAACGCACAAATCACTTCTGATTATTTGTACGGACAAGGTTATAAAATAACCAAATTTGGGATATTTATGGATGGCGATTCTGACTATCTTTTTGATATTTCTGCAAAAGATACAGATGCAATTTTTGAAAATCCTTCAAACATAAGCGTAATTGATGGCGCTTACAAAGCATTTGCTGTTGGCAATATTCCTGCTGTTTTGGCTGTAATGGATGCCAATATCATATGGAACGAAGCCGAAGGAAATGCTTATGCCAACGGAAATCCTTATATAGGTCCGGATGAAGTATTGAATGGCGTTTTTGCCAGAATTGGCGATGACCACGAATATTTTAACCTGACAGATATAAAATTGCACGAAATGTCTAATAACCAGGTGCTTGCTACTTTAAGATATAAAGCTAAAATAAAGAAAAATGGCGCAGAGTACAATACTCAGGCTGCGCATCTTTGGACGCTGAAAAATGGAAAAGTTATAAATTTTCAACAATATGTAGACACCAAACAACTTGCCGATGCTTTTGGTAAATAATTTTTGAAATACATATTTTCTTAATTCTTTCATTTAAAACAAAAAAACGGGAGAAGCCAAAAACCAAATAGAGTAGGCAAAATTAAACATAAAAAAAATGAACAAAATGAAATTATTTAAACTTTCAATGTTAGTACTTGCAATTTCCATTTTCACTATCGGGTGTAACTCACAACCCGATAAAAAAACTGAAATGGAACCAACTCTAACTACAGAACCTATTATTGCTAAAGTTGATATGGCCAGTATAAAAGCCGAGATACAAGGCTTGGAAAGTGACTGGGCAGCCGCTGACAATGCCCGAAATGCAAATGCCGTTGCAGCATTTTATTCGGATGATGCGATTAGTTTGTCCAATAATGCTCCAATGACCGTGGGGAAAGCTGCTATTCAAAAGGAAACAGAAGAAAATTTGGCAAAAAAACCACAAGGAGAAACCGTTGCTTATGAGACGCTTGAAGTTTTTGGTGATGGAAACACAGTGACTGAGATTGGCAAAGCAATATCTAAAGATGCCTCAGGCAAAGTGATCAGAACAGGTAAATATATGGCTGTCTGGGAAAAGCGTGATGGGAAATATATATGCATCAGGGACATTTACAATAGCGACGCTGCAGCAAAATAGTTTAAAATATTTATCCCGAAGGCGTATTTTGAAATGCTCCCTCGGGATAAAATATTTTTTTTTAAAATTGATGTATTTTAATATAATAAGTTGTCAAAATATTCTAGGTCTTTGAGCTGTCGCAACTGGAAATATTATTTGTAAATAAATTAAAATTATTATTATGAAAAAATCAATTACACTTATTACCGCAATCATCTATTTCGGAATGCTTCAAGCACAGGAAATAGGTCAATTTACTTTTAATCATATCGCATTATCAGTAAAAGATTTGGACAAATCTGCTATTTTATACCAAGAGGTGTTACAGTTAAAGGAAATCACAAACCGCACAAAAATAGATGGAATTCGCTGGTTTTCTTTTGGAGAAGGAAAAGAACTACACTTGGTTTCCATTTTTAAAGAGCCTGTCACCATCAACAAAGCGGTTCATTTTGCTTTGACAACTGCAAAGTTTGATGCCTTTGTAAAAACATTGGAAGCACCAAATGTCATTTATTCCGATTGGCCTGGAGCTCAAAATAAAATTACCAAAAGAGCTGATGGAATTAAGCAAATTTACTTTCAGGATCCTGATGGCTATTGGATTGAAGTGAATAGTGTTGGGTTAAAATAAATTGCATTGCCAATAAATATTATAATAATTAAATGCTGAAATTAATTATCTAAAAAAATCCAATCCGATGAATCAAATAAAGGCATTTATGGATAAAAGCAATTTGTTTTTAACCGAAAATACAGTTTTAAGATATCTCAATTTTTCAGCTCTTTATACCGCACAAGGCATTCCGGAAGGCATCACTTTTTTTGCAATCCCTGCCTGGCTTGCCATGAATGGAAAAACACCTATGGAAATTGGCAGTTTTGTTGCAGTTATTGGAATTCCATGGAGTTTTAAAATACTTATTGCACCATTAATGGATCGCTATACCATTTTGTCGATGGGACGCAAAAGGCCTTGGGTGATTTTTGGTCAGTTGGGCTTGATCTTAAGTTTTTTAAGCATTGCTTTTGTCACCGATCCGCTTAATAATTTAACAGGATTGATGATTGC
>CAMDPE010000206.1 GCA_945903795.1 Lutibacter flavus
CCAATGATGACAATAAAGTAGCGGCAGCACTTTCGGCATTCCAGCCGCCCATTTCTTCAAATTCCGCCCCTAGTTCACCTGCTTTAATACCGTCTTCTTCAGAAAAATCGGGTCTGGCATATACCGCATCCAATTCTTTCTTTAGATTAAACAATTTTTTGTTGCCCATCATCACTGTATCCAACACCTGATATTCATCAAAGGCAAAGTGATCTTGGGAAAGCACAGACATCCGTTTGCCTTTATCCAAAATTACTTGTCCGGCTGTTGGGTCAATTTTGCCTGAAATTATTTTTAAGAACGTTGATTTTCCTGAACCATTGGCACCAATAATTCCGTAGCAGTTTCCAACGGTAAACTTTGTGTTTACATCGTCGAATAAAATACGTTTGCCGAATTGAACAGATAAATTTGATACTGAAAGCATTGTAAAGTGTTTTTTTTAAATTTTGGCAAAAGTAGTGAAATAGATTTAGAAAAAAATACTTAACCAAAAGTTAATTTTTTGGTTTCAAACCAGATCCCCTTACATTTAACATCGCATTAACAAGTTGGGCAGTTAGATGGTTGTATTTTTGTTTCAAAGGAATTTTACGGAATATGAATTACCGAGTATGCGGCAAAATACGAATGCTGGTATGCGATTTCTAAACGACCTTTAAAAAACAATAAACAACAGCATATGAAATACATATTATATGGCATATTGGTGTTTTTAACCATTGGTTGTGATAAAATCAATGACCAGGGCGCCACTTATTTTGGCGGACAAATTATCAATCCGGAAACCAACTTTGTACTGTTTTTAAAAGATGAGAAAGTTTTAGATACCTTATTGCTTGATGATGATAACCGATTTTTAAAGGAGATGCCTTCACTTACGGAAGGTTTGTATACGTTTAAACACGGAAATGAATTTCAATACATTTATTTTGAACCTTCAGACAGTATTTTGGTGAGGCTTAATACCCTGGAGTTTGACCAATCAATAGTGTTTAGCGGCAAAGGGAGTGCTAAAAATGAATTTTTAATTAATTTGTATTTGCAAAATGCGCAGGAGGAAAGGATGATGTATCAAAATTTCGATTTAAATGAACGGGATTTTCAGGCTAAAATTGATTCACTTTCTGCAGATCGATTTGCCATTTATAATGATTTTTTCGCCAATGAAGGCCCAGTTTCAAAAGGGTTTAAAAAAATGGCAACCATAGCCATTCATTTTCCCTTGTACCGATTAAAGGAAGTTTATCCTATTTTTTATAAAGGCGGCTATCATTTAGAAGAACTTCCGAAAGTTTCCGATGCTTTTTACAATTTTAGAAAGGACATAAGTCTAAATGAAGAAAATATGGTTTCATTTTATCCATATCAAAACTATGTGGTCAGCTTTTTATACAATATTAGTGCACAGCTTAAACAAAATGACAGCACCAAAAACGACCTTACCGTGAATATTTTAAACGCCATCAATGAAAATATTGAAGCGGAATCATTTAAAAATTTACTGTTGAAAAGAATTTTAATGCTCGATTTTTTAAAAAGTGAATCGGCTTGCCGTATCAATGAAGAGGCACTGCAACTGTTTTTGGCAAAAAGCACCAATCAGGAAGATATTGCACTGGTAAATAATTTGGTAAATGACTGCAATTATTTAGCCATTAATGCTCCCATAACCAACTTTGATATTGTTTCCGCTCACAACATACCCACAACAATCAATGAGGTTATTCATAACAAAAATACGGTGGTTTACTTTTGGTCAGCTAATTATATGTCTGAGGATTATTTGGTGAGCCGCATTCAATTTTTAGAAAAAAAATACCCCAATTTGTTGTTTGTGGGCATCAATATGCAAACATCACCGCAAGATTTAACCGTAAAATCCAGTTTAAAATTGCGCAGCCTCTCAAATCAATATACATTGCCAAAAAATAGGGAAGCATTGCCATTTTTGAGCAGCAACTATCCACGCATTATTTTAATAGATGATTTAGGTAAGGTTAAAAATGGATTTATCAATTTAGATTCCAATAAATTAGATTCAGAATTAATTAAATTGATGAACTAATTGGAACGGCAGGTGAAAGTGGAAAATAAAATATTAAATATTAGAAGTTAAATCATTGTTGTCCGGTAAAAGTTATTTGCAATTCAAAATTCATAATCTTAATAGGAATTAACAAGCAGGTCGCCCCGATGGGGCTTGTTTTTTGAAAATCTATTTTCTATAGACAGATCGTCCCTCTGGGACTAAAAAAGCTCCGTAGGAGCGAAATGTTTGTATAAAAATTTAGTATTTAAAGCCCCATCGGGGCGACCTTAACAAGCAGGTCGCCCCTATGAGGCTTTTTTTTGAAAATCTATTTTCTATAGACAGATCGTCCCTTTGGGACTAAAAAAGCTCCGTAGGATCGAAATGTTTGTATAAAAATTTAGTATTTAAAGCCCCATCCCTATAGCTTTCGGGATTAGAACGGGAGGGCTAGGGGTGTGTAAAAAACATGAAATAAAATAAAATCATAAAAATAAATCCTTTACCCCGACCCTAAAGGGAGGTATTTATTTCAAGAAAACAGGAACACCTGCTTTTTCATCACCCTTTAGGGTTGGGGTAAAATGAAAAAGTGATCCCACGACTGCTTCA
Organism: Lutibacter flavus; assembly: GCA_945903795.1. Classification (GTDB taxonomy): domain Bacteria; phylum Bacteroidota; class Bacteroidia; order Flavobacteriales; family Flavobacteriaceae; genus Lutibacter; species Lutibacter flavus_A. The sequence continues at coordinate 2,645 of CAMDPE010000206.1, forward strand.
CCGCACGACAGCAAAACCGCAAGACCAACCAAAAAATAAAACAAACAATTTTCAAATTCCCACACAATACCTTATATTTACCAACGTTAAAATTGGAGAAATTTACCCCCCCCTGAACTTACCAAATAGGTTTATTAAAAAATGCAATTAGAAACAAAAATATACCAAAAAGAAAACAACCTTAAAATTGGCAGGCTTATAAAAGAAAGCTTTAAAGACCTATTGGGTGCTCATTTTTTGGCAAAGCAACTGGCAACCAGAGACATCAAATCACAATACCGTCAATCGTATCTGGGGATTATTTGGATCTTTATCACCCCCTTAACATCCGCGTTTGTGTGGATATTTTTAAGCTATACAGGTACCGTGCAACTTTCGGATACAGGTGTGCCCTATCCGGTATACGTATTTTCTGGAACCTTAATTTGGTCAATGATCACGGAATCCATCAACTCTCCAACCAGCAGTACAAATGGGGCGAGGGGAATTATGTCTAAAATAAACTTTCCAAAAGAAGCATTGATTTTATCAGGCGTTTATAAACTGCTGTTTAACAGTTCCATAAAAATCGGGTTGCTTGTGGTGTTCATTTTTTTATTCGGCATCGGATTTCACTGGTCGCTGTTGTTATTCCCGTTTGCGATGGCAGCAGCCATTTTATTTGGTACAACTCTGGGGCTTTTTATAACCCCCGTTGCTTTATTGTACAATGACATTGGCAAGATTATAGGGATGACTTTAAGTTTTTTAATGTATATAACGCCGGTGGTCTATGTGATTCCAAAGGATGGGATGATGAAAACCTTGATGGAAATCAATCCTTTTACGCCCTTAATTTTAACAGCACGTGATTTGGCCTTGGGAAAACCCCCTGAGTTTTTGGGTTATTTTTTCGGTATTATCGGCATGAGCATCGCCTTGTTTTCCATAGGTTTGGTGTTTTACAGAATATCTATTCCTATTATTGTGGAAAGAATGAGTTCTTAAAAAGTAAGATATTAAAAGTTAAATATTAAAAGTTAAAAGTTTAGTTCAAAACATAATTTGAACACAAATCAAAGAACAGCCGTCATATGATGTTTTTCGTCTTAAAATATTGAAATTTTTAGCGTTGGCTGACGCTGCAATCCAAAGAGCCTCGCGGCAGGAGAAGTGGGGCAAAGGCGGTCTGGATGCTGGGGGTTAAAAAAATTCAATAATTTTACAGAAAAAAATCATCAGACTAGACTTTTTTGTTACTTTTTTGGGCGATGCAAAAAAGTAAAAAGAGAATTAACATAGATTGAATTACCATATATTTAAAAAGTCAAAAGACTTCAAGACAAATAAAGTAACATGAACGACAACGAAGTATTGGTAAAAGTAGAAGGCCTGTCTAAAAAGTTTTGCAAAGACCTCAAAACCAGCTTATGGTATGGGGTAAAAGACCTCTATGCCAATGTACTGGGCAATAAAGAAGACCGCACCTTGCGCCCCGAAGAATTTTGGGCGGTAAGAGACATTAATTTTGAACTCCGCCGTGGTGAATGCCTGGGCCTCATAGGCCACAACGGTGCCGGAAAATCTACTTTGCTAAAAATTCTCAACGGTCTCATAAACCCCGACGAAGGAAAAGTAACTATTAAAGGAAGGGTAGGCGCGCTCATTGAGCTGGGTGCCGGCTTTAACCCCATACTTACAGGCAGGGAAAACATTTACAACAACGGTGCAGTGCTGGGTTTTACCAAAAAAGAAATTGACGCCAAAGTAGAAGAAATTATTGATTTTGCCGAAATAAGGGAGTTTATTGATATGCCCGTGCAAAATTACAGCAGTGGTATGAAAGTGCGTTTGGGTTTTGCCGTAGCGGCACAAATGGAGCCCGATGTGTTGATTATTGATGAAGTGTTGGCGGTGGGCGATTTGGGTTTTGTGCTCAAATGCTTTAAAACCATTGACACCATTTTACCGAATACCGCTATTGTTTTTGTGTCTCATAGTATGCCTATGGTATCGCGTATTTGCAGCCAAATTATTTTAATGGAAAATGGAAAAGCCAATTTCCAGGGAGAAAATGTTTCTAAAGGAATTGATTTATATTATGGAAGGTTTAACAATTCAGAAACTACTGTAGTCTTTGATAGCCATATGGTAAAATTGGAAAAGGTAGAAATTATAACTTTAAAACAAAATAATGGAATGCCTTTTTTACCTTGGAAAGATGATTTAGTTATAAATTTAAAGCTTATTAATTTTAAATTAAAATATATGCCCTATGTTAGTATTTTCATATATGACAAAGAGCAAAGAAGTGCAGGCGTGTTATTTTATAATTATGAGAAAAAAGCTATTGAAAAGGGAGAATTTAATTTAATATTAACCCATAAAAATTTGCAATTTTCTAAAGGTGTTTACAATATGAGTATTGTAATTTATGAGGGATTTGAACATAAGCCCATATACAGAGTAAATGCTATTCAAAATTTCCAGATAGAACATAATATTGAATCATGGGCTCCATTATTATTAGATACTGTTATATCTTATGATTAATAAATTGACGATGAATACCAAGTTTTATTCTTTCTTGTTTTTAAATGTTTTTATTAAAAAAATGTATTTTTTTAATAAATTTAAAGACTTGAAAAATATCATTTTGCATTTAACAAAATGTTAATTATGAAGATACCAACAGCCATAAAACAATATTTAAAAAAGTTTAAATTTATCATTAAAATTATGACTATTTTAAGTAGATGTAAAATTTTGTTTGATAAAAGAAATTTTTTTTTTTTATTAAATCGAATTAATTATTATAAGGGATTAAAAAAAGTTGACTTGTTAATTTATGATAACATTTACCCGCATCCAGTTTCGGGTTTTAGACTTGAAGAATTCACAGGTTTATTGTCGGAATTTTCAAAATCTAAAATAATAATGTGGCCTGCGTCCTATTCAATTATAAATACGCCTATAACGGAACATAAAAAACATATTAAAAGTTTAATTGAAGTAAACCAATCATTATCCAAAAAATT
>CAMDPE010000207.1 GCA_945903795.1 Lutibacter flavus
AGTTTATCAAACCATATTTACCTTATTGGATGAGGCTATTGTAGAACTTGATCAGGAAAGTGCTATTGATTTAAATGAAGAAGGTGGCGATGTTCTTTACGGTGGTAATCAAGAAAGCTGGAAAAAATTTGCTTATGCTATTAAAGCAAGGTATTTGAATCATTTAAGTAAGAAATCTACTTATGATGCAGACGCAGTTATAGCAGCTTGCCAATTGGCAATAAACTCGAACCAATTAAATGCTCAAAGAAATTTTACAGGAGGAACTGCTGAGAATGAGAAACAGCCATTTTCTGTAGGAGGATATGGTTCGTCACGATTTAAATACTTCTCTGATTTTTTTATAGGTTTGCTTAAAAACCCTATGAATTTAGCTGTTGCTATTGAAGACCCAAGAATGCCATTAATAGTTCCAAAAGCTGTAAATGGTGGATATAATGGACTAAGAGTTGGCAGAGGTTTAAGTGGGGATTCTGGAAATATGTATTCTATTGGTAATGGCGGTTTCTATACAGTACCAACTTCACCTACTTATATGATGGTTTTTAGTGAAGTTAAATTTATAGAGGCAGAGGCTAAATTTAGAAAAGGAGATTTATCCGGGGCTTATGCAGCATTTAAAGAAGGTGTTCAAGCTGATCTTGAAAAAGTTGGAGTGAATTCTGGTTCTAAAACTGCATATTTAGCTTTGCTTGATTTAAATGTAGGATCTAGCAATATCAGTTTATCACACATCATGGTTCAAAAATATATTTCAAATATGTTAAACCCGGAAACCTGGGTTGATATGAGAAGAATGGATTATAGCTCAGCTATTTACCCAGGTTTACAACGTCCTGCTAATGTAAATTTAGATATTTTCCCAGGTAATAACGATTGGATTCAAGCAATGGTTTATGAGTACAATGAAGAGGATAGGAATTATGAAAATATGCCTGATAATGATCCATATGTTAGATTAACAACACCACTTTGGTGGAATCAAAATTAGATTAAATTAATTGTTTATTTAATTATTTTAAAACCGTCTAAATATTATTTTAGACGGTTTTTTCTTGAATAAAATCGCGTAATTCTTAAAGATGCAGCTTGTAATTGGTTTGGGAAATGCTATGAAATTATTTTTCACAATACCAAGTTATTTATTTTCACAGTAAAGGTTTGCAAATTGTTGGCAAGCAAAGTGGTCTATATTGTTGAGGTATTTCAGTGAGAAGATATTAAAATATATGGTAATAAATTGTTTATTGGTCAATTTTAAAATTGAATTTACAAATTGTATTTTATAAAATTAAAGCAAAATATTTGTTTGCAATTACGAGATTTCGTTTTTTATTAAACCCTTGTAATTTACAATTTATACGCCAAGCCAAAAACAAGATAATCTAAATACGATGCATTTGTCTATAAATATTAAGTTTTATTATTTTTAATTTAATTCTATTTTTTGCAGGTTTAATAAATTATTTAATGCAAAATAATTGCAATAATTTATATAATACCGCATAAATATGCGTTTTTATAAGTGTTTTTTATATAGATTTGTACTATATAATTTAATAAATAGAGTATAATGGAAGCTAAACTAATTACACATCCACAAACCATTAATTATGATGAAGCTGGGAAATTTGAAGAAACCAGATTTGAGAAAATACACAATGTTATTTTTTCAACAGCTAAAGAAGGGTCGGTTAAAGTGGCAGAAGAAATCTCCAATTTGATAAAAGATAAACAATCAAAGGGTGAAATGTGTGTTCTTGGTCTAGCCACGGGCTCTTCGCCAATAAAAGTTTATGAAGAGCTAGTAAGAATGCATAAAGAGCAAGGTTTGAGTTTTTCAAATGTTATTACTTTTAATTTGGATGAATATTATCCAATGCCAAAAGATAATATTCAAAGCTATCATTATTTTATGCACCAACACTTGTTTAATCATATAGACATCCTGCCAGAAAATGTTCATGTTCCAAATGGTATGGTAACAAGTGATGGGTTGCGCCAATATTGTATAGACTATGAGAAAATGATAAAAAATAGCGGCGGAATGGATTTGCAGTTATTGGGAATTGGAAGGACTGGCCATATAGGATTTAATGAGCCGGGCTCGCACTTTAATTCCGAAACAAGAAGTATCACTTTAGATTATATTACAAGAGTTGATGCCGCTCCCTCTTTTTTGGGTATTGACAATGTGCCTAAAAGAGCCATTACAATGGGAATAAGAACCGTAAGAAATGCGAAAAGGATCATTTTATTGGCTTGGGGGCAAAACAAAGCATCAATTGTTAAGAATACAATTGAAGGAGATGTTTCATCAAAAGTTCCGGCTACATATTTACAGCATCACAATAATTCGACATTTGTACTAGACATTGAGGCAGCCTCTGAATTAACTAGAATTCATACACCTTGGTTGGTTGGACCTTGTATATGGGATGAAAAGTTGAGCAGTAAGGGCATCATTTGGCTATGTCAAATAACAAGAAAATCAATCTTAAAATTAATTGATGAAGACTATAATGACAACGGAATGTCTAGTTTGTTGGCACAGGAAGGTTCATCCTACGATTTAAATATTAAAATGTTCAATAAAGTGCAGCATACAATCACGGGTTGGCCAGGCGGTAAACCTAATGCTGATGATGCTTCAAGGCCAGAAAGAGCAATCCCGGCAAAAAAAAGAATACTTATTTTTAGCCCACATCCAGATGATGATGTTATTTCAATGGGAGGAACTTTCGACAGATTGGTTGAACAAGGGCACGAAGTTCACGTTGCTTACCAAACGTCAGGAAACATAGCGGTAGCGGATCACGAAGCTCTTAAATTTGTGGAAGTGGCTAAAGAAATGAACGGTACTGTAGAATCAAGTTATATAACTTCAATAATTGAGCAAATCACTTCAAAAAAAGACAATGCTATAGATACTGCTGATGTCAGGAGTTTAAAAACCCTTATTCGAAAAAGTGAATCTTTGGGAGCTACAAGATACTTAGGAGTCCCTGATGAAAATGTACATTTTTTAAACTTACCATTTTATGAAACAGGAAGTGTCATAAAAAAGCCATTAGAAGATGAAGATCTTCGTATAATGTGTGAAATTATCGAGAAAGTAAAACCACATCAAATTTATGCAGCAGGTGATTTGGCGGATCCTCACGGTACACATCGAGTTAGTTTAAATGCGCTTTTCGACTCATTAAAAATTTTAAAACCAAAACCTTTTATGGATGATTGCTGGGTTTGGTTATATAAAGGAGCCTGGCATGAATGGGAAATTTATGAAATAGATATGGCTGTGCCAATGAGTCCAGATCAGGTTTTGAAAAAAAGAAAAGCGATTTTCTTTCACCAATCCCAAAAAGATGGCGTTATGTTTCAAGGGAATGATTTAAGAGAATTTTGGATGCGTGCTGAGGATAGAAATACAAAAACAGCTCAAAAATATAATGAATTAGGTTTGGCCGATTATGCTGCAATGGAAGCATTTGTAAGATGGCGTTTTTAATATTTTTTATAAGAATTCATCGTTTAAGGTAAAATTCTATTTACTTTCAACTCTAATTGTTCAGTTTCAATTTGAAATTTAATACAATAAATTAAAAAACCTATTAACTAAATCTTTAACTATGTCAAATATGATAACTGAAGCCGCTAATTCCAAAAAATATTCATTTGTGCCAATACTTATTATTGCAGGTTTGTTTTTTATTTTTGGATTTGTTACATGGATTAATGGTGCTTTAATTCCATTTATGAAAACCATAAATGAGTTGACAACAGCGCAATCTTATTTGGTGGCTTCTGCATCTTATATTTCTTTTGTGGTTATGGCTTTGCCGGCCTCTTATATTTTAACTAAAATTGGCTATAGAAAAGGAATGTCGTTGGGCTTATTTGTGATGGCAATTGGCGCCCTGGTTTTTATTCCTGCTGCTGAAGCAAGAACGTATTGGGTATTTTTAGCCGGAATTTTTATTCAGGGTTTGGGAATGACTTTATTGCAAACAGCTTCAAATCCGTACATTACTATTTTGGGCCCTATTCAAAGTGCCGCAAAACGAATCGCGATTATGGGAATTGCAAATAAGGTGGCAGGTGCTTTAGGCTCGCTTATCTTTGGCGCGATTTTGTTATCGGGAATTGATGAGATTAAAGAGAAATTAAATACCGTTGGAGCTACTGAAAAACTACAATTGTTGGATGCAATGGCTGATAGTGTAGTTACCCCATATATAGTTATGGCAGTTGTTTTGTTTATTTTAGGCGTATTAATAAGGCGTGCACCACTGCCTCATGTAGAAGCAGAACCAATTGAGGAAGCAAAAGATGGGGAAACAAGTAAAACTAGTATATTCCAATTTCCACATTTATGGTGGGGAGTTTTGACACTTTTTGTATATGTTGGAGCAGAAGTAATCGCTGGAGATACAATCATAGCTTATGGTATTTCATTAGGATTTCCTGCAGCAGACGCCAAATTTTTCACCACATTTACCTTGTTGGCAATGGTTGCAACTTATGGACTAGGTATCTTTTTAATTCCAAAATATATCAATCAGGCTTTCGCCCTTAAAGCCAGCGCTGTTTTAGGAATTGTATTTACGTTTGGGATTGTATTTACATCTGGATATATCTCCATATTATTTGTAGCTGCATTGGGAATTGCAAATGCGTTGGTTTGGCCAGCAGTTTGGCCATTGACGTTAAATGGATTGGGGAAATTCACCAAAACAGCTTCCGCATTGTTGATTATGGCAATATCTGGAGGGGCAATTATTCCTCCGTTATATGGAAAATTTGTTGATGGAGCCAAGGCTGATTTGATTGCAAACGGAATAAGTGAGGCCGCTGCTTCTGCACAAGCGGCAACAAACGGCTACTGGATTTTAATTCCTTGCTATTTGATTATTTTGTATTATGCATTTGCAGGTCATAAATTAGGCTTGAAAAAAAGATAAATAACAATATAAAAATTATTAAATGATGGTAGCTAAAAGACTATTGGCATTAGATGTTTTAAGAGGTTTAACCATAGCGCTAATGATTATGGTAAATACTCCCGGGAGTTGGGGTTATGTTTACCCACCTTTGCTTCATTCAAAATGGCATGGTTGTACACCTACCGATTTGGTTTTTCCTTTTTTCTTATTTATTGTTGGGGTATCCATGTGGTATTCATTTAAGAAATATGGTGAAGGCTTAACAAAAAAAGGATTGTTGAAAGTTTTTAAAAGATTTTCAATTATATTTTTATTGGGACTTTTGTTAAATTTATTTCCTAAATTCAACTTTGAAAATTTACGTATTTTTGGCGTTCTTCAACGTATTGCGATTGCGTATGGCATAGCGGCAATTTTATGCATGCAGTTTAATTTTAAACAATTATTTGCAATATTCGGGTTAATTCTTTTCGGTTATTGGGGCCTACTTTATTTTGGAGGATCTGAGGATGTGTATAGTTTAAGAACTAATATAGCCGGCAAATTGGATTTGCTGTTGTTTGGCGAAAATCATATTTATAAAGGATTTGGAATCCCTTTTGATCCAGAAGGTTTGATATCTGCAATTCCTTCAGTAGCAACAGTTTTAATTGGCTATTTCACAGGCAGATTAATTGATTTAGCGAGTAGTGTTATAGAGG
>CAMDPE010000208.1 GCA_945903795.1 Lutibacter flavus
TTTTATGGAAAAAGTGATTGATGAGTTGTTGGCGATGTACAAAGATGCCGGCGCTCCAATTGCAACCATTCATATTGGCGGCGATGAAGTACCAAAAGGCACTTGGAAACTTTCCCCTGTTTCCAATAAATTAATTGCAGATGATGACAAACTTAATTCTACTGATGATCTTTGGTATTATTATTTCGATAAAATGGAAAAAATGCTTTCAAAACGTGGACTTGCACTTTCTGGCTGGGAAGAAATAGCAATGCGGAAAACGGTGTTGGACGGAAAAAACAAGTACTTTCCAAATCCCGATTTTGCCAATAAAGGTTTTAGGGCGCACGTGTGGAACAACGGAATTGGCTGGGGCGACGAAGATTTACCTTATCGTTTGGCCAATGCAGGCTATAAAGTGGTGCTTTCAAGCGTAAGCAACCTGTATTTTGATTTGGCTTATGAAAAAGCAGCAGATGAGCCCGGATATAATTGGGCAGGCTTTAATGACACAGAAAAACCTTTCTATTTTATTCCTTTTGATTACTATAAAAACACCAAAGAAGACACCAATGGAAATCCGATTGAGAAAAATTTGTTCGACGGAAAAGAACGATTAACTGATTATGGAAAGTCAAATATTCTTGGAATTCAAGGGCAATTGTTCAGCGAAAATGTACGTAACACTGAAATATTGGACTATTTATTATTTCCAAAATTATTGGCTTTGGCTGAACGAGCCTGGGTGCAAAATCCTTCCTGGGCAACTGAAAAGGATGAAGAAAAAAGTAAATTAATATACAATAACGACTGGTCAATATTTGTGAATGTCCTTGGAAAAAAGGAACTTCCGCGGTTGGATTATTATTTAGGCGGATTTAAATATCGCATTCCGCCAGTGGGCGCCATAATAGAAAACGGGCTGGTTAAAGTCAATATTCAACAACCCGGATTTGTAATTCGCTATACGGTTGATGGTTCTGAACCAACCATCAATAGTGCAATTTACTCAAAACCAATTGTTGAAAAAGGAAAAATTACGCTGGCGGCCTTTTCTGAAAATGGCAGACGGGGAAAGTTAACGTTGATTGAAAATTAGGGAAAAAGGTTTAAGTCTGAAAATTCGAAAATTGTAAATCCAAAGTTGTAAATCGAAATTCAATTTGCGTAAGGGATTACTTCACCTCTTATTTATTTTTTATTGGAGTTCAGTGAACCATGTTTGAAGCGAAAATACTTTTTTGATTTGCCCCTTCGGCGAAGTAAAAAAGATTGCAGCGCAAAGCCCGACCCGAAAGGGAACGCCCAAAACTTTACTTTGATTTATCTTTTCTGTATTGCAAAGGCGTACAGCCATGTATTTGTTTGAACAATCGCGACAGGTTTTTATTGTCGTTAAATCCCGATTCAAAAGCAACTTCATTAATGGTTTTTTTTGATGCCAGCAGCTTATCTGTGAATTTTTGGATTCTTAAATTACAAATGTATTTATAAACAGCTGAGCCAGTAACATCCAAAAATCGCTTTTCCAGCGCCCTTCTGGAAATGGCTATTTTTTTTAGCACATCTGTTACATTGATATTGTTTTCAATATTTTGGTGAATAAAAAGTAAGGCTTTTGCGATTTGTTCATCGGTTGTCGCACAAATATCTGTTGACTGACGTGTGTGAACCGTAATGGGTTTTACAATAATATCATAGGGCTTTTGTTCTTTATTGGTAATTAGCAGGCGCATTAAATGGGCTGCCTCATAACCGCCTTGTTCCGTGTCCAAACTGATGCTTGATAGCGGCGGATCGGATAAATTACAAGTCAAAATATCATTATCTACGCCCAAAACTGCTACTTCTTCAGGTATTTTTATATTGGATTGTTTACAGGCTTCGGTTACATAGGAGGCTCTTTCATCATCACAGGCCATAATGGCTATAGGTTTAGGTAAAGATGTAAGCCACTTGCTTAAGGCAGATGGTTTGTAATGCCATAATTCTCCTGAATTTATTTTGTCGGTTTCAAAAAAATGGACATCGCCTCCGTGTTTTTTAATAAAATCTTCAAATCCCTCACCCCTTTCTCTTGACCAAACAATGTCTTTAAAACCATAAAAAGCAAAATTTTTATATCCTTTATGGATAAAGTATTTTGCACCCATTTGACCGGTTTCAAAATAACCGCCGGTAATATTAGGAATTTCTGTAAAACGTTCTTTAAAATCTTCAGCAATCACGGGAATTTTGAGTTCTTTTAATTTCAAAATATTCGAATTGTTATAAATATGGGCGATGATTCCATCTGCTTCCCATTCCTTTGCAAATTTTATAACCTTTTCCATACTCAGGTCTTCTCTATAATGCAAAGGCATTTTACAGAACAGCCAAGGTCCAAATTCTTTTGAGTATTTGGCGATGCCCGTTAATAAATTTTTACCGTATTCTTCTGAAATATCAATAAGCAATATGATTTTATACATAAACCTAATTTATAAAGTTTGATTTATTTAATATCAAATTTGCTGGATATTAAAACTCAAATTTAATTAATAAATCAATATGCCGTTAAGCAATTTCCAGCTCAAGCCTTTTTAATTGTGTGGATTCCTTTTCTGCGCCTAAAATCTGTTCCTTTAAAAATATGCTGTAATGTCCTAAAACAAATTACTTTTCCAAAATAACATCTAATGTTTTACCAACCATTACTTTACTGTTAATCTCAATATTGAATAATTCTAATATGGTTGGCGCTATTTGATTGCTGTATAGCTGCTCGTCATTTGTCACTTCTCCTAAGATTTTTATTCCATTTCCAAAGATAACCAACCATACTTGCCCTGCTCCCTTTATTTCACTTCCGTGACTTTTCCATGTTTCTAAAGGCTCAGTACCTCTGCCATGGTCGGTTGTAACGATAAAAATAGTATTGTCTTTATAAAATTCATCCTTCTGGGTAAAATCCCATAACTCTTCAATAAAGGCGTCTGTATTGTGGGCAGAATTTAAATAAGCTTGGTAATTACCATCATGGGCAAAGTCGTCAGTTTCTCCATAAGAAATATAAATAAATTTTGGATGATTTCTTTTCATATATTCTAGCGCATAGTGATGGGTAAAAGCATCTAAACGAACTGATAACCAAGGACTTGGAACTTTAGGCTGAAGCTGATTTAAGAATACTTCCCTTTCTGAAAGATTACCTCCTTTTGCCAAATCAAAACCAGCATTTATAGGTACTCCTGAACGCGCTGAATTAATGATATAAGGAAAAACATCCCAACTGCCAAAAGCTGCTACTTTACCCTCATATTGCGGTTGATTATTAATTTTTTCCAATATTGTTGCGTTGGGGTTATTTATTTTATTGTTACTGTTAATCCTTAAGTCATCGGCTTTACCAGTTAATATTTCATTATAACCGGGGTACGAAAACCACATCGTGTTTGTAAGATCAACTTTACTGTCAGCATTTCTATTTCCGTGCAGCTGTCCCAAATTGGTTATTTGCCCCCAAAAAAAAGGCATTAAAGCTTCCCTTCTTTCTGTTTGTGTATTCCTCCAAAAATCTGATCTTAATTTTGCTGTATCATTAACGTAATCTTTATTTTCAATCAATAAAGAATCCGCTCCGGCAAACAATTCTTGCCAACGCAAACCATCTAAGGTGACTAAAACTATTTTTTGTTCAATGTTTTTAGCCATTTCCTGGGCGTTTCCAACAAAAGCTATCAGCATTATTATAAATGTTATTAAACTAGTTTTAATCATTATATTATTGATTTTAATATTAATATATTTGAAGACGATTCCCTATTTTTTGAAATATTATTATTTTCTCTAAATTATTTCTTGAATTTTTCCAGCAACATTTCAGGTTCATCCGTAGTGATAAAATCAAAATTATGGGCAATTAGCCAATCCATATCCGCAGTTTCGTTTATTGTCCAGGCGTTTAAAGTGATTTGTTGCTTTTTAGCACTTTCAATCAATTCAGGATGGTCTTTATACGACCAATAAAAATAATCGGCCCCACTAATTCTATCAGCCTTCAATTGTTCAATTGTTTTGTTATCCTCTAAATATTGGGTTTTGGCTGTTGGATTTAATTCAATGATTTTCTTCAGAATATCATAATCGAAACTTATGAAAGTTACTATTTGCTGTGCTTTAAGTTCTTTAAATAATCCAACCACTTTTGTCGCAACTATTTGTCCTCTTTCTTTGCTGATTTCGGATGGTTTTATCTCACAAACCAATCTGGTTGAATGATTGTTTTCAGTACCTGCCAAAATATATTCCCTTAATGTTGGGAGCTTTTCTCCATTCGATAATTTGAAAGCTGCCAAATCAGCATAATTTGTTGTTTCTATGATTAAATTATTGAAATGAGGATCGTGATTTATAATAAGAGAATCGTCTGCAGTCATTCTCACATCAAACTCTGAGCCAGTACATTTTAATGCGATGGCTTGTTTAAGTGAAGCAATGGAATTTTGTGGAAACCCATTTTTCTTCCAAGCACCACGATGCGCAATAACAGAATTTTTAGCAAAAACAATTTTATTTGAAACTGTTTTTTTTGCTGAAGAACAACCTATAGAAATAATTAATATGATTAAAAATACGCTTGCTTTCATTAATGCTATTTGTTTAAAAGATGCGTTTGCTCTTTAACATTCCACCCCGAAATCACCAATTTAGTTTTTCCAGAGGCCCTTAAATCTTTAGAAATGCTGCACTTAATTATACGCTTTTCATTTGGCAAAATACTTACATAATTATCGTCCCAAAATACCGGAATCATTGTTTCTCCCTTTTCATTCAACAGGTTTAAATAGATAAAAAAACCGGTTTTGGCATTGGTGTTTTCAAGCGTTACCGCCAATTCAATATTGTTTCCTACAGTTTCTTCTGAATAAGTAGCCACTATTTCTGATGCTGCCAATTCATTTAATTTGGTAAAATCGGCATATTCCTTCAAAGGTGTATTTCCCCAGAATGTTTTTTCCCAATCAAAAATATCTTTTTTGCTCGATAACCAATAAAAATTAGAGGCTATTTGCGTTCCTTTTTCATCAAATAATTTCAAGTCGAGAAATACATTTTCCTTAAAATCTCCCAAATTGAAAATGGATTTTGCAGTGATTGTCTCGATATCAAAGTTTATGGTTTCCTTTTTTAACAATTTAGAATTGAAATCATAAACGGTAAATTGGGCTTTTAAATTTTTCTGCGGATTTAAGGATTCATTTACCGCAATTATTTCTTTGGATGCATAATCATAAATCAGTTGATTGATGGCGTTCGCCTTTTTTGCGGCGTAATAACTGGAAGTTGGCAATAAATAATAATCGTACAATTGCCAGTAAAATGAGGGCCAGGCCGAGTTGAGCATCCATTGAATAATGCCCGTCGATTTTGGAATTCTTGCCCTGAAACCTTCAAACATACCACTCATCGCTTCATAGCCCAACACATCCGATTTCATCAGATAATCCTCCAAATTTGTTGCCTTTCCATACCTGTTTTCCAAATTAAGCGTGTTTACATTTAAATCTCTGAATGCCACTGCGGAATGTGTGCAATGATAATTCCAAGCATCATTTATGGGCCAA
>CAMDPE010000209.1 GCA_945903795.1 Lutibacter flavus
ATTGAGGACAAAAAAGACTAATTATATATAAAATTAAGAAAAAAATTCAAGCTATATTTCTGCGTAATTTAGCGCTAAAAGATCACCATATTTATACTTAAAATCCAAATATTCTTTGGATTTTTTGTTTGAAATTACCTTTTGGATGATTTGTCTAACTTCTTCAAATTCAGGGTTTTTAAGTCCTATATCTAAAGTGCATTTTGTGTAAAACTCTCTTCTTGAAGGATGCGTATCAGCGCAACCGTTAAAAATTTGGTTCCATTCATTTTTTTCGATGACTTTTTCAATAAGCTGAATGCAATCGTCTTGGTGAATCATATTAACAAAACCATCCGGATTTGGAATTTTTCTTCCGTCTTTAAAAAAGTTACCCGGTTTTCTGTTATAGCCAAACAAACCTGAAAAACGAATGACAGTAGTTTCAAAATGAGATGAATTTTTGAAAAGAATTTCGATGGTTGTTAAAGCCGATGGAAGCGTTTCGGATGCTTCTGTCACAACTTCTTCAGAATTTCCATAAACTGAAGTGGAACTGATGAAAATTACTTTTTTTACGGCTGATTTTTCAATGTGGCAAATCACATTTTTAAATCCCTCGATATCTTTAGAAGGCAAGGCCACAATTAAGATTTCTGAATGTAAAAATGCAGCGATATTGTGCGTTAAATAATCAAGACTGATTAAAAAAGGCGTGATTCCCAGTTCCTGAAATTCGCTGAGTTTTGCCTCAGAAGTGGTAGAGCCCTTAACGACAAATCCTTGCTTTAATAATCTGATGGCCAATGGCTTTCCAAGCCAGCCACATCCCAAAATACTGATTTTTTCTTTCATTGCTTTGTATTGCATATCGTAAATAAAATGTAGAAAAGTTATTTCTTTTTTAACCGCAAAGTTCGCAAAGAATTACGCGAAGTTCGCAAAGTTGTAACGGATGCAATTCCGTTTATTAAAACATATTTTACTTTTTAATAGCACTTTCCAATTCATTTAAACGCACCATTTTTTTGCGTTCCAAAAACTCTTGGATTCCTTCAAAATGTTCGTTGACACGCTTGTTCCCAAATTCGTAGATCTTGCTCACCATTCCGTCTAAAAAATCACGGTCGTGCGAAACCAAAATTAAAGTTCCGTCGAAATTCATCAGCGCTTGTTTTAAAATGTCTTTAGTTCGCATATCAAGATGGTTTGTAGGCTCATCGAGAATTAAAAGATTTACAGGTTCAAGCAACAATTTAATCATCGCCAACCGGGTACGTTCTCCACCCGAAAGCACTTTCACTTTCTTGTCCCAGTCTTCGCTTCCAAACATAAAAGCACCCAAAAAATCCTTTATTTTGGTTCTGATATCGCCTTTGGCCACATTGTCAATCGTTTGGAAAACGGTAAAAGTTTCATCAAGCAAAGACGCTTCATTTTGAGCGAAATAACCAATCATCGTATTGTGCCCGAGCGTTAGTTTGCCACCGTGCTCAATTTCGCCCATAATGGCTTTGATAAAAGTGGATTTGCCTTCACCATTTTTTCCGACAAAAGCTACTTTTTCACCACGTTGAATCGCAAAAGTAGCTGCATCAAAAACGAGATGTTTTTCATAAGTTTTTGAAACATTTTCTGCCGTGACTGGATAAGTTCCGGAGCGGGGAGAAGGCGGAAAACGGAGTTTTAAGTGTGAAGTGTCTATTTCATCAACTTCCACAATTTCAAGCTTTTCGAGCATTTTTACACGCGATTGCACTTGCAATGTTTTTGAATACGTTCCTTTAAATCGGTCAATAAATTCCTGCGTGTCGGCAATTATTCTTTGTTGTTCCTCCAGCTGTTTTTGTTGTTGTTCGCGTCGTTCTTTGCGAAGTTCAAGGTATTTGGAGTAATTGACTTTATAATCGTAAATACGTCCCATCGTCACTTCAATGGTTCGAGTGGTGATTTTATCCACAAAAGCCCTGTCGTGGGAAATTATAACCACGGCTTTACCACTGTTTACAAGGAAATTTTCCAGCCATTGTACAGAATCTATATCAAGGTGGTTTGTAGGCTCATCCAATAAAATTAAATCCGGATTTTGCAGCAATATTTTTGCCAGTTCAATGCGCATACGCCATCCGCCGCTAAAATCGGCAGTTGGTCGGTTAAAATCGGCACGTTCAAAGCCCAATCCCAGCACAATTTTTTCTACTTCCGCATCAAAATTGATTTCGCCATTGCTGTATAATTTTTCACTTAGTGCTGAAACCTGTTCAATAATATTGTAATATTCTTCAGATTCATAATCCGTGCGAATGGTGAGCTGATGGTTTAGTTCATCCATTTTGGTTTGCATGGCTAAAATTTCAGAAAAAGCCTGGGAAGCTTCTTCAAAAACGGTTCGGTCATTTTCTGTCATTAAATGCTGCGGCAAATAAGCAGTAATTTTATCTTTTGGGACGGAAATGCGGCCGCTGGAAGCTTTTTGATGTCCGGCTATTATTTTTAATAAGGTAGATTTTCCCGCGCCATTTTTCCCCATTAAGGCGATGCGGTCTTTTTCGTTTATGACAAAAGAAATATCTTTAAAAAGTGTTGTTCCGCCAAACTCTACGCTCAATCCTTCTACTGAAACCATATATTTTTTTAAAAATTTTGCGCAAAGATAATCAAAACTTGTTCGGTTTGTTGCTGTCTGAATTAGGTTGGCAGAATTTAACTTTATTTTATTGATTATGGTTTGGTGAAAAATGAAAAATAGTAATTCAAAAATCGCATATCGTAAATTTAGCATGCGTTAGCGAGTGAAGTGACATACTTTTTTGGTGTGAAACACTAAAAAAGATATAACGAAAAGCGCGACCTGAAAGGAAACGCCCAAAAAACGATTAAAACTAACAATTAAAAAGTTAGGGAAGGAAATGTAGCAACACCAAAAAGTCTAATATTGCGACTATAGTTGAAATATTTACTTCTGCTTATTTTGATTAAATGTGTGAATAATGTAATTCTTATTTAGAATTATGTAACAATAAATCGATAGTTTGGACAGATATTTGCACCTAATTAATTATATAATAATATATAAAATAATAATATGAAAGCACAAAAAGTAATTTTACTTACATTGGCAAGCGCAGCAGTTGGTGCGGCTTTGGGAATTTTATTTGCACCACATAAAGGTGCGAACACAAGAAAGAAAATATCAAAAAAAGGAAATGAATATATTGAAGAATTCGAAGAAAAATTCAATGAATTCGTGGACAATGCAACAAGTAAATTTGAAACTTTGAAAGGTGAAGCCGCTAAAATGGCCAAATCAAAAATAGTTGAGAATGAAGAACTTGAGGATGATTCCATAAAATAAAATGCAATTGGTAAATTAACCAACAAATATTAAGTACCACATAATTGGTTAAATATTTGAAAGTTGAAGCCTAATGTTAAAAAAAACACCTACTCAGTATAAAATTGTTATTTAGTCAACCAAATAATTAGGAATTGTATGATAAAATCTGAAGAAAGGCGGGAGGCTGAGTTGATAATTGCAAACAAAGAACTTGCCTTTCAAAATGAAGAACGAGAAAAGCGGGCAGCAGAGTTAATTATTGCCAATAAAGAACTTGCTTTTCAAAATGCTGAAAAAGAAAAAAGGGCAGCGGAGTTAATTATCGCCAATAAAGAGCTTGCTTTTCAAAATGTTGAAAAAGAAAAGCGCGCAGCTGAATTGGTGATTGCCAATGAAGAATTGGCTTTTCAAAATAAAGTGAAAGAAAAACGGGCAGCCGAATTGGTAATTGCCAATAGTGAACTACTTTTTCAAAACAATGAGAAAGAAAAGCGGGCGGCTGAATTGGTAATCGCAAACAAAGAACTGTTATTTCAAAATAATGAAAAAGAAAAACGAGCCGCTGAATTAATTATAGCCAAAGAACACGCTGAAGAAAGTGACCGCTTAAAATCAGCATTTTTAGCCAATATGTCTCATGAAATTCGCACCCCTATGAATGGTATCTTGGGCTTCTCAGAGCTGTTAAAGACTCCTAATCTTTCTGGTGAAAAGCAACAGGAGTATATCCGTATTATCGAAAATAGCGGAAAACGAATGCTTAATATAATCAATGATATTGTAAGTATTTCGAAAATAGAATCGGGAGTATTAGAAGTTAATATTTCTGATTCAAACATAAATGATCAAATGGATTATATCCAGGACTTATTTATGTCTGAGACTGAGAAAAAAGGGATACTACTTTTTTCTAAAAACTCTTTGTTGGCAAAAGACTTAATTATAAAAACCGATAAGGAAAAGCTCTATGCAATTTTAACAAATATTGTTAAAAATGCCATTAAATTTACCAATGAAGGTTTTATTGAATTTGGCTGCGCAAAAAAAGGAAAATTCCTCGAGTTTTATGTAAAAGATACTGGTGTAGGCATTCCAAAAGAACAAACAATGCTTATTTTTGAAAGATTTAGGCTGGGAAGTGAATCATTAAGCAGAAATTATGAAGGCGCCGGTTTGGGCTTGTCAATTTCTAAAGCTTATGTTGAATTGTTAGGAGGAAAAATTTGGGTGGAAAGCGCCGAACAAAATTTAATTGACGGTATAAAAGGAGGCTCAACTTTTTATTTTACAGTTCCTTTTTGTAAGGAAATAATAGAAAAAAAAGTTTCTGCAGCATTCGTTATTGGAAAGTTTGACAAAAAAAATCAAACCAACAACCTTAAAGTATTAATTGCCGAAGATGATGAAACAAAAGAAAAGTTTATTTCAATAAAAATCAAAAAATATTCTAAAGAAGTTTTAATTGCCAGAAACGGCCTAGAAGCAGTAAATATATGTCGTAATAATCCTGACATTGATTTGATTTTAATGGATATTAAAATGCCTGAAATGAATGGATATGAAGCCGCAAAGCAAATAAGAGTGTTCAATAAAAAAGTAATTATTGTTGCGCAAACAGCTTATGCACTTATGGGCGATAAAGAAAAATCAATTGAAACAGGATTTAATGACTATATTTCTAAACCTTTTAAAAAAGTGACATTTACGGAATTAATGGAAAAACATTTTAAAAATTTAGACAAAAATTGATATTAAAAATATCATACAATTCTACATATCAGAATCTTGTTCTAATCTTCCCAAGCCCATCCGGCTGGTAAACCGACAATAAAATTAGTAAAAAATAAAAAATAAATATGGAAGAGCAGCCCAAAATATTTGAAACACTGTTTGATAAAGCAGAAACTTTTGGAAAAACAACCTACGAGATTTCAAAGCTAAAAGCATTGGAAACAACTACTGTTGTTGCCACCTCTGTGGTAGCAAGGATAAGTGTTATACTTATGATATCGATGTTTCTCCTTGTTTTTAACATTGGCGTTGCATTGTACCTTGGAGAATTGCTGGGAAAGGTATATTTTGGGTTCTTTATTGTGGCAGCATTTTACTTGATAGCCGGACTTATTTTACATTTCTTCTTGCATAAATGGATTGAAAAACCTTTGAGTAATTTAATTATTTCACAAGCACTTAAATAAACTAACTTATGAAATCCATAAAAACTCAAAACGAGCTAAGAGCTGCTATTATTTGTTTAGAATTTCAAC
>CAMDPE010000210.1 GCA_945903795.1 Lutibacter flavus
AAGGTCGATGGTTTCCTGAAAAAGCACTTCCTGCTCATTCCAGGTTTCTTTGTAATCTTTTAATCCTAAATCAATTAACTTAATTTTCTTCATCTATTGGGATTGTTGTTTATAATTAAAGCTGCAATAACGCCCGGTATCCAACCCAAACATGTTAAAATAAAAACGATGATAAATGAGCCACAGCCTTTGTCGATAACCGCCAAAGGAGGAAAAATAACACACAGAATTACCCTAAAACAGCCCATTTATGATGGTATGTAATAATTTAGATATTGAAATTGGCTATATAACCAAAATATGAATATATTTAAATTTCAATTTTTAAATGCCCATTATGGGCTTTCAAAGGTCTAAAAAATAAATTTAGTTTACAACGTTTATAATTGGAGCTACATTATAATTAAAATGTATTTTTGTTAAAATTCCTGATAAATGTCTATTGAAGTTAAAAATATA
This sequence comes from Lutibacter flavus, assembly GCA_945903795.1. GTDB lineage: Bacteria > Bacteroidota > Bacteroidia > Flavobacteriales > Flavobacteriaceae > Lutibacter > Lutibacter flavus_A. Next base: position 460 of record CAMDPE010000210.1, read on the forward strand.
ACCAAATTATACGGAGAACAGAAAGCGTTGGACAACGTGAGTTTTTCCATAGAAAAAGGAGAGATTGTAGGTTTTTTAGGGCCAAATGGCGCCGGAAAATCTACGATGATGAAAATAATTACCGGTTATATAAATGCTTCTGAAGGCGAAGTTTTTGTCAATCATTTCGATGTTTCCACCCACAAACTGGAATTGCAAAAAAGCATCGGTTATTTGCCGGAAAACAATCCGTTGTATTTGGATATGTATGTGCGGGAATATTTGCAGTTTAATGCATCTGTCCATAAAATTCCGAAGTCGGCAATTGATGAAGTTATTGTAAAAGTTGGTTTAATTCCTGAAGCACATAAAAAAATAAACCAGCTTTCAAAAGGCTATCGTCAGCGGGTTGGATTGGCGGCTGCCTTGTTGCACAATCCGGAAGTGTTGATTTTGGACGAGCCAACCACAGGAATGGATCCAAACCAATTGGCGGAAATAAGAAGTTTGATCAAAGAAGTGGGAAAAGACAAAACCGTGCTGTTTTCGACGCATATTTTGCAGGAAGTAGAAGCTGTATGCGACCGGGTTATTTTAATTCACCACGGACAAATTATTGCCGATAAAAACCTAAAGGAATTAACAGGAAATCAGGAGCAGGTGATTGAGGTGGAATTCGATTATAAAGTAGAAAAACAGCTGGTAGCAAACATTCCACATTTAAAATCTGCCAATAATGTGCACGACACCATTTGGGAACTCACTTTTGACACCTTAAAAGATATGCGTCCGGCCGTTTTTGATTTTGCGCACGACAACGGATTAAAAACCTTGAACCTGACCACAAAAAACAAAAATTTGGAGCGATTGTTCAGGGAATTGACTGCTTAAAAAACCAAACAAAATCAGTTCAGCTTAAAATGGATTTCTTCATTTTTTAGGATTTTCAGAAAATTGTTGTCCACCTTCACTTTCACCGACCTGCTGTGTAAATTTAATTTTACGTTTTCGGATAAATCGTACACGATGAAATCTACAGGAACAGTGCCTTCATTTTCCTTCATAATTTTGTGAATTTCTTCCACTTTAAGTTTGTCTATTTTATTGATGTCTAAACTGATGGTGAGTTTTTTGGTTTGCTTTTCCAGCACATCCTGTAAAATCTGAATGTCGGTAAAATTAACTCTGGGCTCGGAAAGTTTCCCGTCTTTATTGCGCCATCCGGCAGTGACAGAAACCCTGATTTGTCGAAAAGCATCTTCAAACAAATAAGGTTTAAATTTCAAATAATCGTCCTTAAAAATCCTGAATTCGTGGCTGTCGCTGTAATCGACTACCGTAAATGAGCCCCATTCATTTCCGTTTTGGGAAGTTTTGTGCTGCACATCTGTCAAAATTCCCGAAAAAGTCATCGTGGAACCTATATATTTATTGAGATCTTCTTTAAAAACACGCACTGTTGAATTACAGAAATAATCGATTTCATTTCTAAATTCATCCAACGGATGACCGGAAATATAAATGCCGACCATTTCTTTTTCACGCGACAATTTATACATCATTCCCCATTTTTGTGCCTGCGGAATTTCAGGTTCAGGAAATTGAATTTCTGAAGCTTCCCCAAAAAGTGAAACCTGGGCTGAGTTTTTATTTTCCTGAAATTTACTTCCGTATCGAATGGCGCGTTCAATAAAAGAAACACCTTTTTCGTCAGGTTGGTAATATTGTGCGCGGTGTACATTGGTGAAAGAATCAAAACCACCTGCCATTGCCAATCCGTCGAAAGCTTTTTTGGTGGCGGCGCGCAAATCGACACGTTTGGTCAAATCGAAAATAGAAGTATAATTTCCGTTTTTCTTGCGTTCTTCAACAATGGCAGCAACTGCTGATGCGCCAACACCTTTAATGGCTCCCATTCCAAAACGGATTGCGCCTTCCTTGTTTACTGCAAATTTGTAAAAAGATTCATTAATGTCTGGCCCTAAAACGTTTATTCCTGCTCTTTTGCATTCTTCCATAAAAAAGGAAATTTGCTTAATGTCGCTCATATTGTTCGACAACACCGCAGCCATAAATTCTGCAGGATAATTTGCTTTTAAATAAGCGGTTTGATAAGCGATATAGGCGTAACAAGTTGAATGCGATTTGTTAAAAGCATATTCGGCAAAGGCTTCCCAATCTTTCCATATTTTTTCCAAAACAGGTTCTGGATGGTTGTTGGCTTTTCCTCCTGATATAAATTGAGGTTTCAGTTTCACTAACAATTCCAAAATCTTTTTCCCCATTGCTTTACGCAACATATCCGCTTCACCTCTTGTAAAACCTGCAATTTTTTGTGAAAGCAACATCACCTGCTCCTGATAAACGGTAACACCGTACGTTTCCTTTAAAATTTCTTCCATCACCGGCAAGTCGTATTCAATGGCTTCTTCCCCGTGTTTACGCATAATAAACAAGGGAATGTATTCCATCGGACCTGGACGATACAAGGCGTTCATGGCAATTAAATCGGCAAATTGGGTTGGTTTTAACGATTTTAAATGCTTTTGCATTCCAAAAGACTCATATTGGAAGATGCCTATGGTTTCACCGCGTTGAAATAGTTCGTAAGTTTTAGGATCGTCCAGAGGAAAATCGTCGGGCACCAATTCAATGCCGTGTTTTCCTTTGATGATTTTTAGAGTGTCTTTAATTAACGATAAGGTTTTTAATCCTAAAAAGTCCATTTTTAGCAAGCCGGCACTTTCCACCACATTGTTGTCGAATTGCGTCACATACATATCTGTATCTTTCGCCGTGGCCACCGGAATTAAATTGGTAATATTTTCGGGTGTAATGATAACGCCACAAGCGTGGGTTCCGGTGTTTCTGACGGAACCTTCCAAAGCACGCGCCTGATTGATGGTTTGGGCAGCCAAATCATCACCGGCCGCAATTCGCCTGAGTTCGTTTACGTTTTCTAAATCTTCCGACCTTAAACCTTTAATGATCGCTTTGCTTTTTTCGTCTTCCCCAAAAATGTTTTTTAGTTTCACTAACGGAATCAATTTTGCGATTCTGTCGGCATCAAACAATGGCAAATCCAACACACGCGCCGTATCTCTGATGGAAGATTTTGCGGCCATCGTGCCATAAGTGATAATTTGTGCCACCTGGCTGGCGCCGTATTTGTTAATCACGAAATCAATTACTTTTTGTCGGCCTTCATCATCAAAATCAATATCAATATCGGGCAAAGAAACCCGATCCGGATTTAAGAAACGCTCAAAAAGTAAGTCGTATTTTATGGGGTCAATATTGGTGATCCACAAACAATAAGCGACAACAGAACCTGCCGCCGAACCCCGTCCCGGTCCAACCGCAACATCCATTTTTCGGGCTTCTAAAATGAAATCCCAAACAATTAAAAAGTAGCCCGGATAGCCAGTTTTTTCAATTACTGATAATTCAAAATCAAGACGTTCCTTGATGTCATCCGTTAATATTTCACCATATCTTTTTTTGGCGCCTTCATAAGTCAAATGGCGCAAATAGGCATTTTCACCTCTAACGCCGCCATCGATGGCGTCTTCCGGATCTACAAATTCCTGCGGAATGGCAAATTTTGGCAGTAACACGTTACGTGCCAAGGTATAAATTTCAACTTTGTCTGCAATTTCCTGAATATTGGTAATGGCTTCAGGCAAATCGGCAAACAAACTTTTCATCTGTTCCTGCGATTTGAAATAGTATTCGTTGTTTGGCAATCCGTAGCGAAAACCCCTTCCTTTTCCTATGGGTGTTGCTATTTTTTCGCCATCTTTTACACACAATAAAATATCGTGCGCCGTTGATTCCTCTTGTTTTGTGTAATAGGTATTGTTGGTGGCGATTAACTTTACCTGGTGTTTTTTTGAAAATTCAACCAGCACTTCATTGACGTGATTTTCATTTTCCTGATCGTGGCGCATCACTTCCAAATAAAAATCGTCACCAAATTGTTCCTTCCACCAAATCAAAGCTTCTTCGGCTTGTTTTTCGCCAACATTTAAAATCTTGCTTGGGATTTCTCCAAATAAATTTCCCGAAAGCACCATCAAACCTTCTTTGTATTGTTCAATAATGTCTTTATCGATTCTCGGAATGTAATAAAATCCATCGGTATTGGAAATCGATGACATTTTTGCCAAATTATGATAGCCAGTTTTGTTTTTTGCCAAAACAACAATGTGGTAGCCGTTATCTTTTTGCGATTTGTCTGTATGATTTTCACACACATAAAATTCGCAGCCCAAAATGGGTTTTATGGGAAGTTTTGCTTCCTGTCCTTCAGCTAAATTTTCATTGAATTTTTCGATGGATTTGTTGTAATCCAGCGCTTCTTTTATAAAGTAAAAAGCGCCCATCATATTTCCGGTATCGGTTAAGGCAACCGCCGGCATTTTTTCTTTTATGGCAGCCTGAAGCAGGTTGCTGACGCTGGAAGTTGACTGTAAAATGGAAAATTGTGAATGGCAATGCAAATGTGCAAAATTTACATTTTCAAGGACTTTAGAAGTGCCTTTAACGGGTGTTATTTCTTCAGAATTTTCTTCTGATTTTGTTTTTAATTTTTTGCTCTCTTTTTTTAGGTCGATGTGTTTTAGTCCGATTACATCAATCGTGGTCGGATTTCTGGCTTCAAACGTTTCAAAATAATCCGAAGAGACTTTTAATTCTTCTTTTGTAAAAACACGCTTCCTGATTAATTCCAGAAAACAACGCGTGGTGGCTTCCACGTCGGCGGTTGCATTGTGGGCATCGCCAAAAGAACTTCCGAATAAATATTGGTGTAATTCTGTTAAAGTTGGGAATTTAAATTTTCCGCCACGCCCGCCTTTAAGCTGGCACAAGTTTGCTGTAGTTTCGCTACAAGTGTCCAAAACCGGCAAAACATTTAAATTGGTTGCCAGTTCTTTTCGGTGAAATTCACAACCCATAATATTTAGGTCGAACTTCACATTTTGGCCAACCACAAAAGTGGATTTCGCAAGAACTTCATTAAAAAGTTGTAAAACAACAGCTAAATCTTCCCCTTTTTCTTCTGCCAATTGGGTTGAAATTCCGTGGATTTGTTCCACATCATACGGAATATTGTAGCCTTCAGGTTTGATCAGAAAAT
>CAMDPE010000211.1 GCA_945903795.1 Lutibacter flavus
TTGTTTTTTTAGGGATTTTTGCAATTCTTTAGAAAGCATCAAATCCATTCCCGGCGTAATGTTTGGCATATATTCAATCACAGAAACTTCAGAACCCAATCGGCTATAAACAGAACCAAGCTCCAAACCGATCACACCACCGCCAATAACAATTAAATGTTTCGGAATTTCAGTTAAACGCAATGCTTCTGTTGAAGTGATAATTCTTTTTTTGTCCACTTTGATAAATGGTAACATAGCAGGTTTTGAACCAGTTGCAATAATGATGTTTGTGGCTTCAATTTTTTCTGAAGTGCCATCAACTTTGGCAATGGTGATATGAGTGGAATCGGTAAAACTGCCAACACCTTGTAACACGGTAACTTTATTTTTATCCATTAAAAAATTAATGCCGCCGGAAGTTATTGAAACCACTTCTGATTTGCGGGCAATCATTTGTTCAAAATTTATTTTCAAACCAGATATTTCAATTCCGTGTGTGGCAAAATGTTTGGTGGCTTCGTAATAATGGTGAGAAGAATCCAGCAATGCTTTTGACGGAATGCAGCCCACATTTAAACAAGTGCCACCCAATGTATTGTATTTTTCAATAATTGCAGTTTTTAATCCCAATTGTGCACAGCGAATTGCGGCAACATATCCTCCAGGTCCCGAGCCAATAATGGCAACATCATATTTAGTCATAATCTTTAAATCTTGTTGAGGTACAAAAATAGGATTTTTATTTAGCTATTGGGAAAATGTCTTATTTATTTTGATAGAAGATATAATGGTACGTATATAATTTTATCTTTGGTTGAACACCTGGCCTTTAGTTAGTTGAGCGTTTAAATTAGTTTGCTTATTAAATTTATGCAAATTATTTATAAAAATATACCAATTGTTAATAATTCCATTCCGTTTGCTAAATTATTTAAAAAAAAACACTGACAGTGAGTTACTTAACGTTTTATTTATTAATTTTAGTCTACAATAAGTGAGTTTGTTCCCCCACAAGAACTTATTTAATTTGTGCCCCACAAATTCATTAATTTTTGACCCCACATATAGTAACACTTAGAAGTGTTATCTATAAAACAGCACCCCAATGTTGATTTTAATTGCCAGTTTGGTAAAATTTAATTGCTTAACAACATTAGCGATTTTAAACTTGACCCATAGAATTTCGTTGAAAGATTTAACTAAATAAAAAATTTAATGATATGAAAACAGATAATAAAAAATTAGTATTTAACGAACATCCTACTATTATGAATGCTACACTAACTCAAATTAAATGGAACTATTTAATGCAGTTTCCAACTTTTAAACAGCAAATTATTTTTATGGTTTTAGTTGTATTCACAACAATAAGTTCTTTTGGACAATCTGGCACCTGTAGTGCTGATTTTGGGGTTGAAAAAGACAGGGTTAATAGAAGTGTACCGCCAGAAGGTACTTATTATAAGATGGTAATCACCAATACCGGTGCTGCAGCCGACACCTATTCGTTATCAACAAAGAATATTAATAGTACTTGCTCTAACCCAGATGGAAGTGGTACTAAAAAAAATGTAAGTTTGAATATTTCATTTTTAGATGTTGATATGCAGTCTATTAGTGAGATTTTTTTAGAAGAAGGGCAATCTGTTAATTTTTTGGTATATGTAACTGTTCCAAATGGAACTGCTTTCCGAAGCTGGTCATGTAACGAGGTTGTGGCTGAATCAAAAACGTGTTTAAATTATAAAGTGAATGCTATGTTGCATACACTTGTAATTGATCCAAATGAAGACTAATAGTTTTAAAATATAGATATAGCAGGTTATTCACCTTAAAATAATAAAGCAATGGAAAAAATATTACACTTTTTCGACTTTAATCCCAATAAAATAAAAAAAATATTTTTTATAATAACATTTCTTTTTGGGGCAACATTTGTTGCATTTGGGCAAACGCCAACAATAACACCAGTTAAAACTTTTACTGTAAATAATGATGCAGCATGCGGATTTATTGATGTGAAATTAGAGATTACCGGTGCTAATCCTATTTCAAGACCATTAGAAGTGGTTTTGGTTATTGATGTTTCAGGTAGTATGGATGGGAATCCATTATCAAACGCGCAAGATGCAGCTGTTCAGTTTATTACAGATTTTTTTGTTAGCAATCCAACTGGAAAAATAGGTATTGTTAAATTTAGTGATACCGCAACAATTTTAGGAAGTGGTCTTTTGGACATTGCTAGTGAGAGCACTCTAATAGGTTATGTAAATGCATTAAATGCTGGTGGACGAACCAATATTCAAGATGGGCTTGTAAAAGCAAAAAGTGTATTTACAACAGGAGGCTCAAGTTGTCAAGGAACGGCAAGAAGCATTATTTTGTTAACTGATGGAGTTGCCAATAGATCTGGAATAACTGGAAGCAGCTGTACTGATGGTTTTTCTGGCACATGTATTCAAAGCGCAATTACTGCGGCAGAAACTGCTATAAGTGCTGGAATTCAAATTTTTTCTGTTGGTCTTTTTGGAGATATTTCGGGAACTGAACAATCTTTAGCTCAACAAACATTAGATGCTATTTCACCTGGAAATACAACTATTGCTGAAAATGCAGCTGATTTAACAGATATCTATAGTGCGATATTAGGTCAAATATCATGGATTGCAAAAGGAATATCAGGGACAGCCTTTGATACAGAAGTAATTGCAAGTGGTTTTACAATTGTTCCAGCCTCGATAGCTGTATCTAAAGGAACTGCATCGCAATCAGTTCCAGGAAAAATCGAATGGAATATTGATTTTTTAAATGCTGAAACTATTACATTAACTTATAGGTTAACCAACGATGCTGCTATTTGTAATGATGCATCACAAATACTTATTAGTACTTCTACCCTTAGATATGATAATTCATCATGTAATCCAGTAGAACAACCAGTTTCACCAACTAGTGTTGCAATACCTTGTTCAGAAATTCCTAGGGTAACTATTTGCAAAGGAGGAAGTGGTCAGTTAGAAGCATCCTCTATAGTTTGTCCTACAGGAGGTCAAACATCAGCCGCTAAAATCGCAAGGACAGGAACAAATGTTGTTGGAGCTGGGCTAAACTGGTCAAATCCAAATTATATTACTGCAGATGATACCAGCTATTCAACGTTGGTTCTTACAAATAGCACTGCTTCAGATTATTTGAGAGGAACTAATTATGGGTTCGCAATCCCTTATAATGCAACAATAAATGGAATTCAAGTGCATATTATGCGACAAAGTTCATCAAATAGCAGTAGTAATAGTATAAATGATGTGGATCTTTATTTACTTAAATCTGGTACTATTGATGGGACTGATAAGGCAGTCTCAACTGATTGGCCTACCTCTATGGCAGCAGCTTCTTATGGTGGATCAGCTGATCTTTGGGGTACAACTTGGACGCCTGCGGATATCAATAATACAAATTTTGGAGTGGAATTGTCAGTGCAAAGACAAGGTAGCAGTGATAGAACAGCTTCTGTTGATTATATGCAAATTACGGTAACATACACGTTGCCAACAGGTACCTTGAATTGGTATACCCAATCATCAGGAGGAACAATAGTACAAATGGGTTCAACATTAAACCCAATTAATGATCCTCAAGTAATTGCGCAAGTTGGTTATGAAAATTTAATAAACAGCAATACGCCGGGTACTTATGCTTTTTATGCAGAATGTTCAACTACACCTGATTGTCGCAAATTATTTTATTTTGTAATAAATGCGTTGCCAACGATAACAACACCGGTGGCAACACCAGTAAGTTGTAATGGAGGAAGTAATGGAACGGTTACTGCAATTGCAACTGGAACAGGCACTTTGGTTTACAATTTATTGTATTCAACAACAAGCGGTGGAATTTTCATTGATGCAGAAGCAACAAATGGAGATACTAATGGAAGTTACACAGGATTGGGAGCTGGATTCTACAAAGTAAGCGTTATGGACGCGAACGCTTGTGGAGCGACTTTAAGTCCCGAAATAGAAGTAACAGAGCCAGCGCCTACTTATTGCGCTATTCATAAAGATAATTGTCCGCCTTCAGATTTAGCACCAGTATGTTATGATGGTGATGGAGGAACGGCAGTTACCTGGACGCCACCAAGTTTTTCTTATCAATGTTGTACAGACCTAGCGGGTGATGAATATTCTTATTTCATGGAGTTTGATTTACCTGAAAGTTCACTCGGTGCAAGTTGTTGGGTTTTTAATTATTCACAAAGAGTTGGAACAGATAATTTAAGATTATTTCAATCTACAGGAAGCGTAGGAAGTAAATATACTGATTCATTTTTCATAGGACCTACACAGTACTTTGATAATAGTAACGGAACAGATATAAATATTGAATTGATTGATGTTACTGCAACAGTTAATTGGACTTTGCAGTTGTTGAACCCTAATACCAATGCTGTTCTTCACACATATTCAATTACAGGAATTACGGCTAATGGACAACAGACTATTGTTATTCCAAACACTGTCGCAAATGGGTTATATAAATTGAAATTTAACTTTTCAAGTTCAAATGCAACTGGTGGCGATAAAATAGAGGTTGATAGAGTATATTACAATGCTATTGTTTTAGATTCATCTTGTACAGGAGGAATTAATTTTGTAGTTACTTCTACTCATAATCCAGGAGATCTTTTTCCAATTGGAACAACACAAGTAACTTATACTGCAACATATACACCATTGTCTGGAAGTCCGGTTATTGATACCTGTGTATTTAATGTTAAGGTTATAAATGTCGAAGTTACTGGCGTTTTAACAAATCCTGCTTGTAATGGAAGTACAGGCGCAATTGATATTACGGCTACTGGAGGATCAGGATACACATATGCTTGGACAACCACAAACGGAAGTGGTTTAGAACCAACAGATGAAGATCAAACTACCTTGACAGAAGGTACTTATAGCGTTACCATTACTGATGCAAATAGTTGTACAGTTACTAAAGAATTTACATTAACTGGGGCTCCTGGCCCAGCGCTGGGTACTCCAGCATTTACAAATGTTAGTTGTTTTGGAGGTAATGATGGCACAATTACGGCAATCGCAACAGGTGGAACCGCTCCATTAGTTTATAGTTTATTTAGTGATTTTAGTAATAGCAATACTGATGGAATTTTTAATGGCTTGTCAGCAAATTCTTATACAGTTTACGTTAAAGATGCCAACGGTTGTGAAAATAGTAGTTCTATTGTTACAATTACACAACCAGCAGCAGTTGTAGGAGCAGAGACATTAGCTTCCCATATAGATGTTACTTGTAATGGTGGTTCAGACGGATCATTTACCGTAACAGCCACAGGCGGAACATCGCCATACAGTTATAGTATCGACAACAGCAACTTTAGCAATACTACAGGAGTATTTGAAAATTTAGCTGCAGGTGATTATACAGTTTATGTAAAAGACGATAATAACTGTGAAGATTTAACACCAGTTGAAATAACAATTTCACAGAATGATCCAGTTGATGGAACAGAGACAGAATCATCA
>CAMDPE010000212.1 GCA_945903795.1 Lutibacter flavus
TGCATCAAAAAAAATAATTTTAAACCCCTAACCGACTCTCAAATAACTCATTACTTAAAATTATGTTAATTTAGTACTATTTTATACATAGTACTGTAACATTGTTTGTTTTTATGCGTCTATTAATAAAACAATAACAATTAAAAACTTACTATTATGAAAACTACAGATTTAAACCAATTAGAAAAAAACAAAAAAAATATTGCTTTTACAAGTTTTACAACTACCAAAAGAATCCAATGGGACAAGTTTAGAAGATATGGTATATTTGTATCCTGAAATTTAAATGCAAAAAATATAATTTATCTAATGACTAAAAATAAAAAATGCACCCGAATAGGTGCATTTTTGAATTTGTATTTATATATTATTATTATTATTGATTCCCTAAAATAATTGGCATCCCACTTTTTCCGCTGCCAATAACAATTACTTTGCTATTTGGAGATTCAGCTAATTTAACCGTGGCTTCAATCCCTTTGTCCTGAAGAATTTTGTCATTTAAGGATTCGCTCAAAATACGGTTGGCATCTGCCTTTCCTTTTGCCTCAATAATTTGTTTTTGGGCTTCTTTTGAAGCAGTTATCAATCTAAATTCGTATTCCAAAGATTCTTGTTCTTGTTTCAATTTACTTTCAATCGCTGTTTTAATTGTTATAGGCAGTTTTACATCTCGCACCAAAATAGCATTTAATTGAATGTACTGTGGTTCTACAATTTTTTTAGTTTCATCAAAAATTTCTCTTTGAATGGCATCTCTTTTTGTTGAATATAATTGTTCAGGTGTATATCTCCCAACCACACTTCTTGTTGCAGAACGAACTGCTGGAGTTATAACGCTTGTAAGATAATCTTGACCTCTTGTTTGATGTAAAAATCCTACTGTAGCTGCTGTTGGCTGATACAAAATTGAAGCATCCAATTTAATCTCAAGACCATTGGCAGACAATACTAGCATTTCTCTTTCCAATAATTCTTGTTGTCTTACATTATAAACGTATACCTTATTCCAAGGTGCCACTACATGAAAACCTTCACCCAAAGGTGGTTGATCTGTAACCACACCGCCTCCAAATGTTTTATACAACACCCCTACTTCTCCTGAACCGATTGTTGTTGTTGATTTTGATAATAAGATAACAAGTATAATAACACCTATTATTATTGGCATTAAAGTTTTTGGCAATTGTAATTGTCCGTTGCTCATATTTTTCTATTTTTAGTATTTGCTCAAATATACGAAAGAAAATTATAACGGCTAAATTTGCTATAAAATTTAAAATACAGTAAATCAGTTAATTGATTTAAAAAATAAGATATATAACTGTTTATTTTTATTATTTCATCAAATCTTACCATAATACTTTCGAGTAAACCATTCTAAACTCAATGAAAGCATCATCAATCCTAAAATCCATTGCCATTCAATTAACGGAGTTTTTGAGATACTGTTTTTTTGAATGCTTTTAAACCTTTCATCTTTTTTTAAATAATCAATTAAACTTTTCTCCTGATTGCTATAAAATGTAACTCCATTTGTTTCAACAGACAATTTTTTTAATTGTTGGTTATTGGCATTTGTAAATTGTGCTTCAATTTCAAAAGGCAAAATTTTAAAACTGCCTGAAACACTATTATCTTGATTTTCAACCGAAACCGTATAGGCATATTCGCCATAAGGAATCGTTGGGAGTTCAACAATAAACTTGCTATTTAAAGCAGCAAATGGAATTTTTTTACTGAATTTTTTTTCTTCATTTATTACTGTTAACCAAAGTTTGTTTCTATTGTCAAAATTGAAATTCTCATCAACATAGCTTGCCGAAATTTGAATGAGTTCATTTGCATAATAAATGGGATTTATGGTTACGTTTAGTCTGTTTTTAGAATCTGCAGATACCAGATAATGAATTAACCCCGCCAAAAATCCATCAAATTTTTCAAAAGATTTATTTTCCAAAAAACTGTTCATTCGCCAGCGCCACGAATTTTCACCGAATAAAACCGCAGCTTTTTGGCCATTATTTTCAAAAGTGACCCATAAGGGTTTTTCTGTTGCTATATTTCCAATTTTTTGAAACAATAAAGACTGGTAAGGAACCGAAAATGAAATATCGCCAAAATAATCTTCAATAGGCGCAAAATTTGAAAAACCAATATCATTCATTAAAAAAGTAGCATAATTTGAATTAAAAACCGAAAGGTAATTTTCTTGCGGGGCGCTTATTTTTTTTGAAAAACTGGATTGAACACTGTTTAAAAAATTCCAATCGGTACTTCGTCCTGTTATCACAAAATAATTTAACCTCTTTTTGTTGATTTCCGTAAAAATATTTTTGAATTGTGATGTAGGCTGATAAAGTATAACCAATTGATAATCATTAATATTACCTTTAAAATTTTCAATTTTTGAAGTGGTTATCGTTCGCTGTTTGTTACTTTCTATAGCTTTTTTTAACATTCCCAAATCGGGGTGGACAATGGATGTTAAAATTAGAATTTTTGATTTTTCTTCAATAACGTTTATGCTAAAATTTTTTGTATTATTCTGCGTATTTTGCTCATTTTCAAGCTGATCAACATTGGCTGTATAAAATTGTGTTCCAATTGCTGTGGCCGTTAAAAAAAATGAAGCAGTTCTGACATTTTGCGTTTTTGAAAATTGAAATTGCTCCGAATAAACTTTCGTTCCTTTGTGATAAACGTTGAGATTTTTAATAACGGGTTTATTTCCCGTATAATTGATAAATAGCTCTACAGGCAATTGATTGTTGATAAAAGTAAATGGATTTATATTTAATTGGCTGATATAAATATCTTCAAAAACAGTGGTATCGCCAACAATAAAAGGAAAAACCGGACTTCTATAATTTATATATTCCACCGAGTTTCCAACAGTTTGGTTTCCATCAGAAATTAAAATTACAGGACTTAATTCCGATTTATATAATTTTGAAAATTCTTGAAAAGGTAGTGATAAGTTGGTTTGGCTTTCTTTAAAATTTAATGAATCTAGTGGATATAAATTAGCCCCAAAACCAAAAAAACTGATATTATATTTATCATTTAATTCAGAATCCTGTTTTAACTTTTCAACCAAACTTTTTACAATTTCATTTTGCGAATTAAATTTAATTGATTTAGAATTATCAACTGCAACCAATAAATTTGGTTTTATAGTTTCAATATTGTTTTTTTTTAATGAAGGATTGATAAGCAATAACAATATTAGAAAAACTGTTGTAAACCTAAAAAAGAAAAGCCAATAATCTAATTGACTTTTCTCCTTATTTTTCCATAAGTATTGAAAAACAGCTATATATAAAGCAACAACTACCGCTAAGATTATAAATATCAATTTTTCACTTTCCATTTAAATAGAATGCAGTCGTTTAATTATTAAGAGCTGGCAGCAGTTACCAAATATCACATATCAGGAAGAACTTTTAAACTTCCCTACTTTCGGAATTTACATTCCTCCATCAACACTCAATGTTTGTCCTGTAATATAAGAACTCATATCCGAAGCTAAAAACACACAGGCATTTGCAATATCTTCAGGAGTTCCTCCTCGTTTTAAAGGAATCGCATCTCTCCATTGTTTAATCATTTCTTCGGGTAAATTGGCAGTCATTTCGGTTTCAATAAAGCCAGGTGCAATAACGTTGCTTCTAATATTTCTCGAACCCAATTCCAAGGCCACAGATTTAGAAAAACCAATAATTCCTGCTTTTGAAGCCGCATAATTTGTTTGTCCGGCATTTCCTTTTAACCCAACCACCGAACTCATATTGATAATAGAACCAGCACGTTGTTTCATCATTGGCCTAATAACTGCTTTAGTTAAATTAAAAACCGATTTTAAATTAACCTCAATCACTGTATCAAAATCTTCTTCGGAAATTCTCATCAACAAATTGTCTTTTGTAATTCCGGCATTGTTGACTAAAATATCTATCTTTCCAAATTCTTTTAAAACTTCTGCCGCCAATTCTTGGGCGGCTTCATAATTTGCTGCATTAGATTGGTATCCTTTAGCCTTTACGCCATAACTCATTAATTCCTTCTCCAATTCTTGGGCAGCTTCAATAGAAGAACTGAACGTAAAAGCAACATTTGCTCCTTGTTTTGCGAAAGTTTGTGCAATTCCTTTTCCAATTCCTCTAGTTGCTCCGGTAATTAAAGCTGTTTTATTTTCTAAAAGTTTCATTTTATAATTTGTATTGGTTCTATAATTTTTTAAAAATCAAATATACATAATTGCATAAAAATAAACCACTCTTGCACAAATTCAATTTTTAAATTATTTGTTTAAGCGCTATTAAATATGGATTTTCAATAAAAACATTTAATTTATAATAAAGTTTATTGATTCTAATAATAATACGATATTCATTACACTTTACCTATTTACCAACAAAAGATACAAATTTGTTAACAAAAAGTTAATTTTTTTTCATACATTGCCCACATTAATTAACAAAAACACAAAGACATGAATTCAAAAAAACAATTTATTTTAGGGATTTTCTTGCTTTTTACGGTAGCAATATTTGCGCAATCGTATCAAGTTACCGGGAAAGTAACCGACTCAGATAACCAGCCGTTGCCTGGTGTATCTGTGACAATTGAAGGGACCTCGAGAGGAACTACAACAGATTTTAATGGTGATTATGCCATTATGGTTCAAAGCAGGGAAAATCTTATATTTTCTTATGTAGGATACAATGAAAAGAAATTAGAAATGGACGGCACAAAAATATTTAATGTTGTTCTGGCTTCCGGAGTTGAATTAAAGGAAGTAATGGTTGTTGGATCAAGAAATCCAAACAGAACTGCCGTAGATACTGCTGTACCTGTGGATATTATTGATGTAGCTGAATTGCTAACTGCAGGACCGCAAGTAAACTTAAACCAAATATTAAATTATGTGGCGCCTTCATTTACATCAAATACACAAACTATTGCTGATGGAACTGACCATATAGATCCTGCTTCTTTAAGAGGTTTGGGGCCTGACCAAGTTTTGGTTTTAATCAATGGAAAAAGAAGACACAATTCATCATTGATCAATGTGAATGGTACATTTGGGCGCGGAAGTGTTGGTACCGATTTAAATACGATACCTGCTGCATCTATTGAGCGCATTGAAGTTTTAAGAGACGGCGCTGCGGCACAATATGGCTCTGATGCTATTGCTGGCGTTATAAACATTGTATTAAAAAGAAGTACAGATATTTTAAATGTTAATGTTACAACGGGCGCTAATTTTTCAGAAAATTCAAATGAACAAACAGGCGGTGTTGACGGCCAAACAACCAACGTAAGTGCCAATTATGGTTTAGAGTTAGGCGATAAAGGTGGTTTTATCAACTTTACCGGCGATTTTGACGTTAGAGAAGATTACAATAGAATGAAAGAATGGGAAGGTACTATATTCAATAAGTACAATACTGTTGAAAGATTTGC
>CAMDPE010000213.1 GCA_945903795.1 Lutibacter flavus
CGCAAAAATAAACGACAGCATTTTAACGGTTGTTGCCATGGGCGAGGAGGAAAAAATTGCTTTTTTTAATGCGCATATTGAAAAATTAAAAGCCAAGGAAGAAAAGCAAACAAACAAAACAATGGTTAAAGGTGGTTTGTTCGATCCAAATTTAGGAAAAGCTGAGGTTGGTGAAAATTCAGGAAAATGGTATTTTTATAACATTCAGGCTGTTGGTTTTGGAGAAATCGAATTCAGAAAAATTTGGGGCAATCGACCTTTGTCCGACAATTGGCGTTTGGGAGACAAATCCCAATTAAATATGGCAAATATTCAGGTTCTTGACCAGAATATGGCGCAAGTAAGTGAACAGGAAAAACTGGAACTTTCATATTATATGGATAAAATTCCTTCAGAAAAAGCTACGATAGAGAGTATTGCAAATGAAAGAAACACCGCCTATTTTAAACTGGGAATTATTTACAAAGAGCAATTTAATGAATTGGATTTGGCAAAAGATAAATTCGAAAAATTACTGACTTTTAACCCAGATTTGACTTTGTTGATTCCTGCCAAATATCATTTGTATAAAATTTATGAAAGTCAGGGAGATGAAAAAGCAATTTCCTTAAAAAATGACCTTGTCACAAAATATGTGGCTTCAAAATATGCCAAGATCATTTTAAATCCGAACCAAGCATTGGAAGAAGACGAAAAAAATGAGGTGGAAACAGAATATGTGGCAATATATTATGACTATGAGGCAGAAAATTTTGATATCGTTATTGAAAAAACAACTCTTGCAATCGCTAAATATATGGGCGAACCAATTGTAGCAAAACTTGAATTGTTGAGAGCTTATGCCATTGGAAAAAAGCAAGGTTTGGCAGCTTTTAAAGCAGCTTTGGAATTGGTCGCGTTAAATTATCCGAACACAGAAGAGGCGAAAAAAGCCTTGGAAGTGATAGAAACCATAAAATTAAAACTTTAAATAATATCCAAAGAAAAGATGATGTTTTTAGAAAAAAAAGTTATTCCTCCCTTATCCTCAGAGCGAAACGTTGTGGGAAAAAACACTTCCATTGTTGGTGACGTTCAATCGGAAGGAGATTTCAGAATTGACGGAAGCGTTGAAGGAACCATAAAAACAGCAGGACGTGTGGTTATTGGCGCCTTGGGAAGCGTTAAAGGCAAAATTATTTGTGACAATGCCGATATTGAAGGAACATTTTCGGGAGAATTGCTGGTAAATAATTTATTGACCCTAAAAGCTACGGCAATAATTACGGGAGACGTGGCCATCAGCAAATTAATGGTAGAGCCGGGCGCCGAATTTAATGCAACTTGTACCATGAAAGGATCCGTGATGGAGCTACAAAATGATCAATCCAAACAAGAAAAAACAGCTTAATAAATACGTTTACTTTTCCTCAATGGCTTTTCAAATGGGAATTGTTATTGCTGCTGGAACTATTTTTGGTCAGTGGTTAGATACTAAATATGCAAATGATTACAGTTTATTCACAATAATTTTTTCACTTTTGGCTGTTTTTGCTTCATTATATTTGGTCATTAAAAAAGTAATTTCAATAAGTAAAAGTAAAGAGGAATGAATTCTGAAATTATCAACTTTTTAAAAAGATTTATTCCATTTTCTTTATTTCTTTTTTTAATTCATTTTTTTATTGTTTTAAAATTTTCAAAAAACCATTCTTTTTTTTATTCAATTTATGCCATTTATCTTTTTCATTCTATAACAACTGCGCTTATTTGCTTTATTTTAATTTATATAAATAAAATCGTTTCAGATAAAACAGGTTTTGCTTTTATGGCTTTAAGCATTTTAAAAATGTTGGCAGCAATACTGTTTTTAATTCCCTTAATACGACTGGATAAAGAGCAAAAATTGCCAGATATAATTGCTTTTTTTATTCCATATTTTGCCTTTCTTTTTTTCGAATTGACTTTCATCATTAAACTTTTGAACGGATTTAAAAAATAGTATAAATTTTTGAGTTTTTTTTTTGAAAAAAAAATGTACTTTTGCACCAAATTTTAGCAAGGAAAATTTAATATATAAAATGGTATTAGCTACAAAACATATTAAAATATTTTTTTCAGCAATTATAATGTTGTTTTCATTCGCTCAATTTGCTAATGCTCAAGAGCATGGAGCGGAAAAAAAAGAAGATATTCATCAATCAAATCAAGAGGAAAAAGAATTTAGTCCTTCTGAGTTAATTAATGATCATATTGGTGACTCACATGACTTTCATATAGCTGATTGGAATGGACATGCAATTTCAATGCCTTTGCCTGTAATTTTATTGTCAAAAAATGGATTGGTCACTTTTATGTCAAGCGAATTTCATCATGACAATAGAGGTGTAGTTGTTGTTGAAAAAAATGGAGAAAAGTTTGTAAGAGCGGAAGAACAAATTTATCAATTAAATGACGGCGAAAACGCTGTTGTTTTAGTCGCCGAAGAATCTCCAAAAAACGCAAGTAAACCCTTAGATTTTTCAATTACAAAAAATGTGTTTTCTATGCTAATGTCTTCAATAATATTGCTTTTATTGTTTACGGCAGTTGCGCGTTCCTATAAAAACAACAAAAAAGCACCAAAAGGTATTGCAGGATTTTTAGAGCCATTAGTGACTTTTGTACGCGATGATATTGCCATTCCTAATATTGGTGAGAAAAAGTATGCGCGATATATGCCTTATTTATTAACAGTATTTTTCTTTGTTTGGGTAAATAACCTTATTGGGTTGGTACCGTTTTTCCCGGGAAGCTCAAACTTAACAGGTAACATAGTTTTTACGGGAGTTTTAGCCTTTATTACCTTTATAATTACCACCTTAAGCGGTAACAAAAATTATTGGTCTCATATATTATCGCCTCCTGTACCAAAGGCGCTGTACCCAATTATGATTCCTATCGAGATTATTGGAATGTTTACAAAACCATTTGCTTTAATGATACGTTTATTTGCAAATATTACTGCAGGACACATTATTATTTTAAGTTTGGTTTCATTGATATTTATTTTTAAAACAGTTGCAATAGCACCTGTCTCTGCTGCTTTCGTATTATTTATGAGTGTATTGGAGTTATTGGTAGCAGCGCTGCAAGCCTATGTATTTACATTGCTTTCAGCATTATTTATTGGTCAGGCAGTTGCTGATGATCATCATTAAAATGAATTTATTTAATTATTAATTATAAATTTTGGAAACTATGGTATTAGCTGGAATTGGTGCTGGATTGGCTGCTATTGGAGCAGGAATCGGTATTGGAAAAATTGGTGGATCTGCAATGGATGCTATTGCACGTCAACCTGAAGCTACGGCAAAAATTCAAACTGCAATGATTATTGCTGCGGCTCTTATTGAGGGTGTAGCTTTATTTGCTGTGGTTGTTGCATTAATTGCAAAATAATTTTTGAAAAGCAAAAAGAACAACTGCAACGGTTGGTTGCAGTTGTTCTTTTATTAATTAAACTGAAAGCATTAAGAAACATATATAGATTTTAAATTATGAATTTAGTAGCACCAGAAAGTTTAGTATTTTGGACAACAATAATTTTTGTAGCATTAATATTTTTGCTGAAAAAAGTAGCGTGGAAACCAATTTTAGGCGCAGTTAAAGAAAGAGAAGATTCAATTAATAAAGCTTTGGAATCTGCTGAAAACGCACGTAAAGAAATACAAAATCTTACTGCTGACAACGAACGTATTTTAAAAGAAGCACGTGCAGAAAGAGACATTATGTTAAAAGAAGCGCGTGAAATAAAAGAAAGCATGATTACAGAAGCTAAAGATGAAGCAATAGCTCAAGCCGCTAAAGTAATTGAGCAGGCAAAAGCAACGATTGAATCTGAAAAACACGCCGCAATTGCCGAATTAAAAAATCAGGTAGCTGAATTGTCCATAGGTATTGCCGAAAAAGTAGTGAGAGGTGAATTAGCCGACAAAAACAAGCAAATTAAGCTTGTTGAAGACATGTTAAAAGAAGTAACTATTAGTTAATAAATTTATAATGAGCGGAACTAGAGCTGCATTAAGATACGCCAAAGCAATATTAAGCATTGCACTTGAACAAAAAAAGGAAGTTGAAGTTTATGACGATTTGATGCTTGTTGCCAATACCATTGATGACAGTATAGAGTTGCAGTTATTGCTTAAAAACCCAATTTTAAAATCTGAAATAAAAAAAGCAGCTTTAAATGAAATTTTTTCAAATAAAATTTCTCAGCTAGCCTATAAGTTGATTGATCTTTTGATCCAAAACAAAAGACTTCCAATTCTTAGTGAAGTAACAAAACAATATAGAATTATTTACGACGAATTGAAAGGAATTGAAGTGGCAAAAGTGACTACTGCAATTCCGCTTACTGAAGAATTGAATCAACAGGTCTTAAGAAAAGTAATTGAAATTACAGGAAAACAAGCAACTATTGAAAGCATCATAAATCCTGATATTATTGGCGGATTTATTCTTCGTATTGGAGATATTCAATATGATGCAAGTGTGGCCAATAAATTACAAGTACTGAAAAGACAGTTTGAAAACGAAAGTTTTAATTCATAATTAAAAACAAAAAGAATTTAGTTTTAAAAAATATAAATAATGGCATCAATAAAACCAGCTGAAGTATCAGCAATTTTAAAACAACAATTGGCAGGATTTGAAGCATCAGCTTCATTAGACGAAGTTGGATCCGTTTTGCAAGTGGGTGACGGTATTGCGCGAGTTTACGGACTTGCAAATGTGCAATACGGTGAGCTAGTTGAATTTGAAGACGGAATGGAAGGAATGGTACTAAACCTGGAAGAAGATAATGTTGGCGTTGTATTGTTAGGTCACTCAAGAGCAATTAAAGAAGGATCTATTGTAAAACGCACCGAAAGAATTGCTTCCTTAAAAGTGGGTGAAGGCATCGTTGGCCGTGTTGTAAATACTTTAGGAAATCCAATCGACGGTAAAGGTCCTATTCAGGGAGAAACTTTTGAAATGCCTTTAGAGCGTAAAGCTCCAGGTGTAATTTATCGTGAACCGGTAACCGAACCATTACAAACAGGTTTAAAAGCGGTTGACGCAATGATTCCGGTTGGAAGAGGTCAACGTGAGCTTATTATTGGTGACCGTCAAACCGGAAAATCAACAGTGGCAATTGATACCATTATCAATCAAAAAGAATTTTACGATGCCGGCGTTCCCGTGTATTGTATTTATGTTGCTATTGGCCAAAAAGGATCAACAGTGGCGAATATCGCAAATTTATTCGAAGAAAAAGGCGCTATGGCTTACACCACAATTGTGGCCGCTAATGCTTCCGACCCTGCTTCCATGCAGGTTTACGCTCCAATGGCAGGTGCTGCAATTGGAGAGTATTTTAGAGATACCGGCCGTCCTGCTTTAATTGTTTATGATGATTTGTCTAAACAAGCAGTTGCCTAC
>CAMDPE010000214.1 GCA_945903795.1 Lutibacter flavus
GCAGCAGAAATAATAGCTAAAAAGACACAAGACAAAAATAAAAATTATGTTATTGAAGTGATTGCAAAAAATTTAGCAAGCGCCGACAGAATTGAACCATCAAAAAAAAATTACAATGTTTGGATTGTAACTGAAAATAACGGTACTAAAAATGCAGGAATGTTGGCAAATAAAAACGCAAAGAAAGCTTCTTTGAAAACAGCGACCCCATTTAATGTAAGAGAAATATTTATTACTGCAGAAGAGCAAGGAGATTATTCTTATCCTATGGGTATTGAAATTGCAAGAACATCTTTTAAGTAAAAACCGAAAAACAATTTTATAAAAAGTCTCTCATAAGTGATTATGAGAGACTTTTTATGATTTAACAAGACTTTTTTTATTGATAGATGAAATCACTTATTTTAATTATTAACTTTCTAAAATCATTCTATTTTCTTGCGTTTTTTACTTACTTTTGATGGTAGTGAATTTGTTTATGTCTAATGTTGTGAACAAGACTTTTTACTATTATTTGTAATTACCTCCTTATTTAAAATTATTATAATGAAAATTAAAAACTATTCCGCAGTTTATAGAATAATACATTGGTCAATAGCCATTTGTATGGTTTTATTATTAATTACAATCTTTCTAAGGTTAACTTGGATGAACAAGAACAATGTGGCTGAGATTATCCAAAACTATCTGAATACAACTGATCAATCTTTAACACAAGATCAACTTATCGTGCTTGCAAAAAAAATCAGACAGCCCATGTGGGATTGGCATTTATATTTAGGTTATGTACTGACTGGTTTGTTTAGTATTCGGTTTCTACTTCCTTTAATTGGCGAAATGAAATTCCAAAATCCATTTAAGAAAGAACTAATTTTAAAAGAAAAGTTTCAAAATTTTATTTATCTCATTTTTTATGGTTGTGTGGTGACATCGCTTTCAACAGGTTTATTGATAATATTTGGCCCGGCTACAATTAAAAAATCAATGGAAGCTATTCATGTGCTTTCAATATATTATTTGATGGCATTTCTTATTCTTCATATTTGTGGCGTTTTATTGTCTGAGTTTACAAATCAGAAGGGAATTGTTTCAAAAATAATTAGTGGGAACAAATAAGATTGTTAAATCGTATTATAAAGTAGATATTTTAATAAGCAATATAAGCGCATGAGAAAATTTTTCAGAATGCATGATAATGAATTAATAAGACAATTAATCCTTAAAAGAAATATTAGAGATTTTGCCTTTATTTTCGCAGGCGTTACCCTTGCTAGTATTGGCTTAAAAGGTTTTTTATTTCCCAATAATTTTTTGGATGGCGGAGCAATGGGCGTTTCATTATTACTCCGAATTTTAACAGGAATTAATCTTTCGGTTTTAATTGTATTGGTCAATTTACCGTTCATATTATTGGGCGCTAAACAAGTTTCTGTGCCATTTGCCATTAAAAGCAGTTTGGCAATTTTTGCATTGGCTATTTTGGTGCATATTATTCAAGTGCCAACTATTACTGAAGACAAGCTTTTAATAGCTGTTTTTGGAGGCTTTTTCTTGGGAGCGGGCATTGGATTTTCCATTCGTGGCGGTGCGGTAATAGACGGCACAGAAGTGCTTGCCATTTCTGTGAGTAGAAAATCAAGCTTAACAGTTGGTGATTTTATTGCGGTGTTTAATGTTTGCCTTTTTATACTTGCCGCAACAATAGTAAGTGTGGAAACTGCCATGTATTCGATGTTAACGTATTTTTCTGCCTCTAAAACGGTAGACTTTATCATCAATGGAATTGAAGAATATATTGGCGTAATGATTATTTCTGATGATTATGAATTAATAAAGGAAATGATTGCCACAAAATTGGAACGCGGCGTTACCGTTTTTAGATCTGATGGTGGTTATGGAACCAAAGGCGATGCAATGGATGACCGGAAAATATTGTTTTGTGTGGTTACGCGACTCGAGGTTTCCGGTGTGCTTTTGGAGGTTGATAAAATTGACCGTAAAGCATTTGTGATCCAATATCCTATAAAAGACACCAAAGGCGGAATGATCAAGAAACGGCCATTGCATTAGAAAAACAAGTGGATAATAAAAAAGAGACTGTTTTAACAGTCTCTTTTTCCTTTTTAATTAATCAAACGTTATTATTGGGATATTAATACTACTTGTGTTATTGGATTTGAATATCTTGAAGAAACCTCAACTTCATTTGTATTGTTGTACTCAAAATTTAAGAGTTTCGGTAAATTTTTTATTGATGGGCTTATTTGGCCAGTAAATTTATTATTGATCAACAACAATGTTTCTAATTTTGAAAGCTTGCTAAATTCAGCAGGAATAGTTCCTTCAAATGAATTGTTTGCCAAAGAAAGCTCGGTTAAATCAGTTAAATCTCCAATTTGTTTAGGAAGCATTCCACTCATTGTATTGTCAAACAAACTCAAAGTTTGTAAGTGGTTTAAATTTTTAATGGCAGGCGAAATTGTTCCGGATAAATTATTGCTGCTTACGTGTAATATTTCAAGACTTGCGATGTCATAAATTGATTCAGGTAAATTTCCACTGATAAAATTATTAAATAAAACCAATTCTTTTAAGTTTTTTAAATTTCCAATGGCTGCAGGAATCTGACCTTCAAGCTGGTTCATAAATAACTGCACTGTTACCAATGATTCGATGGTTGCAAGTTCGGCAGGAATTGTGCCGCTTATTTTATTAAAACCTAAATTTAAATGACGCAAGGAAGTTAAATTACCAATAGTGGCTGGAATTGGCCCGGTTAAATTATTCATGCTTAAATTAATTTCGGTCACTGTATTATTTTCAACAGTAATGCCATTCCAAGAAGCAACATCGTTATTTAAATCCCAATTGATATTCCAAGTTGTTCCTTTTGTTGATTTGTATAAATCCAACAATGCGCTTTTTTCTATGTCTGAGATTTGTGAATAGGCGATAGGCGCTAGTGCCAATATAAATGCTAAGGTAAGAGCTATTTTTTTCATCGTCTTTGGGATTTAGGGGTTAGTTTTTTTAAATTCCTTATGCTAAGGTAATTAAACAATTTCAAACCACCAAATAAATTTACCATTTATTAATAAATTAATACCATTTGTGTATAAAAATAAACATTTTGTTTAAGTTCTTAATTTATAGATATAAAATTGACGGTATTTTTACAAAATGAAGAGCCCCAGAAAAATGTACTATCTTTGCATAAAAATTAAATAAATTTATTTATGAAGTTAGCAATTTTAGCCATTGGCGCGCATCCGGATGATGTTGAATTGGGATGTGGCGCAACTATCGCAAAAGAAATTTCATTGGGAAAAAAAGTTGGGATTTTAGATTTAACCAAAGGAGAATTGGGAACAAGAGGTTCTGCTGAAATTAGGGCGGAGGAGGCAAAAAATGGCGCAAAAATTTTAGGAGTTGAAATCAGAGAAAATTTAGGTTTTGCTGATGGTTTTTTCGTTAATGATGAAAAACACCAATTGGAGATTATAAAAATAATACGAAAATATAAGCCTGAAATTGTGTTGTGTAATGCATTTGACGATCGACATATTGATCATTCCAAAGGTAGTAAGTTGGTTTCCGATGCTTGTTTTTTATCGGGTTTGGTGAAAGTTGAGACCAAATTGGATGGCATAAAGCAAGAAGCCTGGCGGCCAAAATTTGTATATCATTATATTCAATGGAAAAACTTAGAACCTGATTTTGTGGTAGATGTTTCGGGATTCATTGACAAAAAAATGGAAGCCGTAAAAGCGTACGGTTCTCAGTTCTATGATCCAAACAGCACAGAGCCAACTTCGCCGATTTCTAACAAAAACTTTTTGGATAGTGTGTTGTACAGGGCTCAGGACTTAGGAAGATTGGTAGGTGTGGAGTGTGCAGAAGGCTTCAATACAGAGCGTTATGTAGCCGTAAAATCTTTTGATAATTTAGTGTAAAAATGTTTGTGGAAAATTAGAAATGTTTTACATTTGCATCCGCAAGTTATATGGTGGTTGTAGCTCAGCTGGTTAGAGCATCGGTTTGTGGTACCGAGGGTCGCCGGTTCGAACCCGGTCTTCCACCCAAATAACAAAATGTTGAAAATTAGGCTTTTATCTTATGATAGAAGCCTTTTTTATTGAACTGCGTGTGCGTGAAAATTGAAAAAAAATCTTAATATAGATGGATTAAGCGAGTAAAATCGTTTAATCATTGTCGGTTGGACAACAAATCCATAATTGTTCATCTTAAATTTAATTCCTCAATATCCTATATTCTGTATCTTTCTTGAGCTTTTCTTCTAAAATTAAGGTCACAAGTTAGCAGCTAACCAAAAGCGTTTAATTATTTCAAAATAGTTTCAATCTTTTTAAGAGTTTCTGGCGAAAAATCTAAATTGTCCAAAGTTTTTAAACTGTCAAGCAATTGTTCTGTTTTACTTGCGCCTACCAAAACTGAGGTGATTCGTTGGTCTTTCAACAACCAGGCAATCGCCATTTGAGCCAAACTTTGTCCTCTGGAAATGGCAATTTCATTAAGTTGTGCCACTTTTGAAATCACCTCTTTATTTATTTGTTCGGTTTTTAAATAACGTCCATCTTTTACAGCTCTTGAATCTTCAGGAAAACCAGCCAAATATTTATCTGTTAAAATTCCTTGTTGTAATGGTGAAAAAGCGATAGCGCCAACTCCTTCATTTTCCAACACATTTAAAAGTCCGTTTTCAACCCATCGGTCCATCATATTATATTTTGGCTGGTGAATTAAACAAGGCGTTCCTAATTCCTTTAAAATTTTAGTGGCTTTTAAGGTGTCTTCTGCGCTGTATTGAGAAATTCCCACATAAAGCGCTTTTCCTTGCCTTACAATGTGGTTGAGAGCACCCATAGTTTCTTCCAGTGGAGTTTCAGGATCTGGGCGATGGTGGTAAAAAATATCCACATAGTCAAGACCCATTCTGTGCAGACTTTGGTCCAAGCTTGAAATTAAATATTTTCTGGAACCAAAATTTCCATAAGGACCCGGCCACATATCCCAGCCGGCTTTGGAAGAAATGATTAATTCATCTCTGTATGGTTTAAAATCTTTTTGAAATATTTTGCCAAAAGTGGATTCTGCCGAACCGTAAGGCGGACCATAATTATTGGCCAAATCAAAATGCGTAATGCCATTGTCAAAAGCACATTTCAATAAATTTCGCGCATTTTCAAAATTGTCCAAAAATCCGAAATTATGCCACAATCCCAATGAAATTTCAGGAAGCAACAAACCGCTTTTTCCACAGCGTCTGTAATTCATTTTATCATATCTTGTTGCTGCTGCTTGATAATTTTTTTTGTTGGTGACGCTAAATAATTTGCCCATTTTAGGATGTTTTGAGTGTGTTATATTTTTGTTGAAATTAATCAATTTAAACTAGATTCAGAA
>CAMDPE010000215.1 GCA_945903795.1 Lutibacter flavus
CATCGATATTTAAAATTTTATGCGAAAGACCTTTATAGGCTGAAATAAAATAATTTTTGGCCGAATAAAATACAACTGGAATAGCCATAGCAAACATCAACCATCTAAATACATGTTTGTATTTTTCCAACCAAAACTCATTCGCATCAAAATATTCAGGAAACGACAACAACATAATATTTCCAAAGCAAAAAGCGGCAATTGAAACCTGATAAATTAATGTTTTATCTACTTTGCTTTTTTTGGCATCCGCATCATCCAAACTTATATAGGGTTCATAGCCTATGGAAGTCATTAATTCTGCCAATTGTTTTAAATTGGTTGTTGCATTTTTAAAAGTGATTCTTACTGTTTTATTAGGAAAATTAACCATCGAAGTGGTTACGCCACTATTTAATTTGGTCAAATTTTCAAGAATCCAAATACAAGAACTGCAATGGATACTTGGGATAAAAAATTCAACAACGGAAGTTTCAGTATCATTAAACTCCAATAATTTTTCAATGATATCTTCATTTTCAAGATAATTATATTTACCTTTTATGTCGGATGGAATTGTTCCTGGTGTCAATTGTAAATCGTAATAGCAACCTAACTCATTGCTGCTTAGTATTTCATAAACTGTTTTGCACCCATTGCAACAAAATTGCTTTTCATCAAAATTTACTGGACTTTTTCCGCAAGATGCACCGCAATGATAACAATTGTTTATATCCATTCTAAATTCTAATTCCACACAAAAATATTAATTTATTATTTCCTATTTATGACAAATATCATTTATTTTTGTACCTTTACAAATGTTACTACTTAACTAAATTCTTTTTTAATATGTCTAACTGTTCACATTGTATTATGAAGCGTTTTAACGCTCTTAAAACTTTAACGCATGATGAATTAGAAAGATTTTCAGATCACAAAACATCGATTATTATAAAGAAAGGTGAAAATATAATGACTGAAGGTAATTCTATCAACGGATTATATTGTATTCAGGATGGAAAATGTAAATTGACTAAATTGAATACAAATGGTAAAGAACAAATTATAAAGTTTATTAAAGGCGGTGATATTTTAGGTCATCGTTCTATTTTAAGTGAAGAACCTGTAGGTTTAAACGCAACCGCATTGGAAGATATGCGCGTTTGTTTTATTCCTAAAGGCGATATCTTAGAATCTATTAAAGACAATCCTCAATTTTCTTTAAATTTAATCAAAAATATTTCGCTTCAATTAAGCCATGCAAATACCGCTATTTCACAAATGGCCCAAAAACCAGTAAAAGATAGGTTGGCAGAGACTTTGTTGAGCTTGGAAGAAATATTTGGTGTTGACAATGAAGATTGTATTGATGTTATTTTAACAAGGGAAGAAATTGCAAATACCATTGGTACTGCCACAGAATCGGCCATTCGATTGTTATCCAACTTAAAAAAGGATGGTGTAATTGATTTGCTTGGCAAAAAAATTAAAATTATAAACAAAAATGCGCTTAAAAATATCTCTGAAGGTTATTGATAATTAAATTACATTCATAAAAAAAGCCTTTTAGACAAAATCTAAAAGGCTTTTTTTATGAATGTTTATTTGTTTATTGCGCCATCATAGCTGCAGCAATGCGTTTGTAAATACCAGCTTCAAGTTTAGATCGAATGGCTGAAAAAGCTTCAATAGTTACTTTTACATCTTCCAAATCGTGCGTAGCAGTTGGTATCAATCTTAATAGTATTAGTCCTTTAGGAATTACCGGATAAACTACAATGGAGCAAAATATGCCATAATTTTCACGTAAATCATTTACCATTGCCATCGCTTCCGGAATATCACCTTCTAAAAATACCGGTGTTACACAAGTATTTGTTTTTCCAATGTTAAAACCTTGATCTTTTAAACCATTTTGAAGCGCATGAACATTTTCCCATAACTTTTCTTTAAGTTCGGGCATTGTTCTTAACATATCTAAGCGTTTTAATGCACCAATTACCATTGGCATTGGTAAAGATTTGGCGAACATTTGTGAACGCATATTGTATTTTAAGTACTGTATAACTTCTTTATCTGCTGCGAAAAATGCACCAAAACCAGCCATAGACTTGGCAAAAGTTGCAAAATAAACATCTATACCATCTTGCACTCCTTGTTCAAAACCAGTACCCTTTCCTTGTTCGCCTTCCGTTCCAAATCCGTGAGCATCATCAACTAAAAATCTAAAATCATATTTCTCTTTAAGTGCTACAATTTCTTTTAATTTGCCCTGCTCTCCACGCATTCCAAAAACACCTTCAGAAATAACAAGAATTCCTCCATTTGTTTCATCAGCAATTTTTGTGGCTCTTTGCAAGTTTTTTTCTAGACTTTCAATGTTGTTGTGTTGAAAGGTAAATCTTTTTCCGGGATGTAATCTAACGCCATCAATAATACAAGCGTGCGCATCCATATCATAAACAATAACATCGTTTTTGGTCACCAAAGCGTCAATTGCAGACACCATTCCCTGATAACCAAAATTCACTAAATAAGCAGCCTCTTTATTTTCAAATTCTGCCAATTCTCTTTCTAATTGTTCGTGGTATTTTGTATGTCCCGACATCATTCTGGCACCCATTGGGTAAGCCATACCATATTGTGCAGCAGCTTCGGCATCCGCCTTTCTAACTTCTGGATGATTTGCCAATCCGAGGTAATCATTAATACTCCAGGTAATTACATTTTTTCCGTTAAAAATCATTTTATTGGAGATTTCTCCTTCTAACTTTGGGAAAACATAGTATCCCTCTGCTTGTTCAGCCCATTTTCCTAAAGGACCTTTGTCTTTTACGATTCTTTCAAATAAATCTTTCATTATATCTTATTTCTATATAAAAGTAATTTATACTAATTTCATTTTTAAGGCTACAAAGTAAGTGATTATTTTTCTGCTAATCAAATGTTATGAAACAAAAAAAGGGTCTGGAAATTAATTTCCAGACCCTTTTTTGATAAATTTATCAGCTACTTAATATATTCAACTGCAGCCAAAGCTTGTTTTTGTGAATCAAAGAAACCTTGTTCTTTCATCCATTCATCACTGTAAATTTTTTCCATATAACGAGATCCGTGATCTGGTAAAATTAAGACTACTTTAGAGTTTTCATCAAACATTCCCTGCGCTGCGTATTGCATAGTTGCCTGCATAACAGCACCACTTGTATAACCGGTAAATAAACCTTCGGTTAAAGTAAGCTCCCTTGCTCTATGAGCTGCTGCTTCATCAGTTACTTTTTCAAAAACATCTATAGTATCAAAATCTGTAGCAGTAGGAATTAAATTTTTTCCAAGCCCTTCAATTCTATAAGGATAAATTTCATTTTTATCGAACTCTCCCGTTTCTTTAAATTTCTTTAAAATCGATCCAAAGGCATCAACTCCCAATGTTTTAATTTTGGGATTTTGTTCCTTTAAATATTTAGAAACACCTGAAATTGTTCCGCCCGTACCACTTGCAGCAACCAAATGGGTAATTTCACCATTGGTTTGTTTCCAAATTTCCGGTCCGGTTGAACTGTAGTGTGCATCTACATTTAACTTGTTAAAATATTGATTTATGTAAACTGAATTTGCGGTTTCTGAATGCAATCTTTTAGCAACCTGATAATAAGAACGCGGATCGTCTGCATCAACGTGTGCCGGACAAACATACACTTTAGCGCCCATCGCTTTCAACATATTTATTTTGCCTGGTGAGGCTTTAGAACTAACTGCCAAAATACAATTATAACCTTTAATAACACTAACCATTGCAAGGCTAAACCCAGTATTACCAGAGGTTGTTTCAATAATTGTGCTGCCTGGTTTTAATATCCCCTGCTTCTCAGCTTCTTCAATAATATGTACGGCAATTCTATCTTTCATAGAATGTCCAGGATTAAATCCTTCATACTTTACATAAAAAGTGCCCGGAAGATCTTTGGTGATTTTGTTTAGCTTAATTAAAGGAGTATTGCCTATTAGGTCTAAAATATTGTTACTTATACCTATATTTTCTGCCATTTTTTAAAATTTAATTCAGATATAATATTTTAAATACGAATTTATGAATAATAATCTATTGTGCAAATTTAATAATTTTTTTTAAATTTCCGTTCTTCCTTCCAAATCAATCACAAAACTGTAGTCTCTTGCTGTTTCTTTTAAGGAGTCAAATCGCCCTGAAGCCCCGCCGTGACCCGCTTCCATGTCAATATGCATCACTAAAATATTTTCACCAATTTTTAATTCCCGGAGTTTTGCAACCCATTTTGCAGGCTCAAAATACTGAACTTGAGAATCGTGCAAACCTGTTGTAACCAACATATTAGGGTATTTTTGTTCAGAAACATTGTCATAAGGGGAATATGATTTCATATAATCATAATAGGCTTTTTTATTCGGATTTCCCCATTCATCATACTCTCCGGTGGTTAAGGGAATGCTGTCATCCAACATGGTGGTAACAACATCAACAAAAGGCACCGCAGCAATGATTCCGTTAAACAGTTCAGGATTCATATTAATAACTGTTCCTACCAACAAACCTCCTGCAGAACCGCCACTGGCATATAAATGTGCGCTTGAAGTGTATTCTTTTTCAATTAAAAATTTTGCGCAATCTATAAAATCAGTGAAAGTATTTTTTTTGTGCAATAATTTCCCTTTTTCATACCATTTACGGCCTAAATATTCACCGCCACGAACATGTGCGATTGCAAAAACAAAACCGCGATCCAATAAACTTAAACGTGTTGTGCTAAATCCGGCATCAATGGAGTGTCCATAAGAACCATATCCATACATTAATAATGGTGTATCCTTGGTTAATGGTGTGTTTTTATGATGCACCAATGATATCGGAATTTTTGTGCCATCGTGTGATGTTGCCCAAACGCGCTCACTGATATAATTATTTTTATCAAACTTTCCGCCCAATACTTCCTGTTCTTTTTTAATTTCTTTTATTTTTGAAAAAACATCGAAATCTATAATTGAACTTGGTGTTGTCATAGAATTATACCCGTAACGTATAACATTGGTATCAAATTCCGGATTGTTGTAAACGCCGGCTGAATAGGTTTCTTCATCAAAAGGGAGATAAAAATCTTCAGTTTGGTCCCAACGCATAATTCTGATTTTATTCAATCCGTTTGAACGCTCTTCAACTACCAAAAAATCCTTAAAAATAGAAATGTCTTCCAACAAAACATCTTCTCTATGTGGTAAAACTTCTACCCAATTTTCTATTGAAGTTGCCTTTTCAGACGTTTTCATCAATTTAAAATTGGTGGCCTTGTCTTTATTGGTCAATATGTAAAAATCCCCGTTGTAATGCGCAATGTCATACTCAAGATTTC
>CAMDPE010000216.1 GCA_945903795.1 Lutibacter flavus
GGCCGAAAATTGTTTGGAATACCTTTTGTTTTTTGTGGCTGCTCAAAAAACAGGTATTATTTTAGTTCCTTTAAATTATCGATTAACCACCACTGAATTAAATGATTTAATAGAAATTTCAGATCCTAAATTTCTTATTCATGATAATGTTTACAAGGAAAAGGTTTCTCAAACGGAATTTTCGAAAGACAATTTAGGTGAAGTTTTTGAGTTTACCCATTTTTCTGAAATTCTGGAAAAGCTTGATAATGAAAAATACAAGTCTAATTTTCCCATCAATATTGTTGATGAGAACCATCCAATTTTTATTTTATTTACATCAGGAACAACAGGCGTCCCAAAAGGCGCCATGTACACCCATAAAATGTTGTTTTGGAACAGCATAAATACAGCAATTAGTTTGGTCATTAATTCAGAAACAAAAACTATTAATTGTATGCCGCCTTTTCATACCGGCGGTTGGAATGTATTGGTAACTCCGGTACTTCACCATGGCGGAAGTTTGGTTATCATAAAATCATTTTGTGCTGAAACAATTTTAAAATTAATTGAAAAAGAGCAATTTACTTTGTTTATGGGGGTTCCGACGATGTTAAAAATGATGTCGGAGGAACCTTCATTTCAAACAACCAATTTTTCAAGTTTGATGTATTGCATTGTTGGTGGGGAAGCCATGCCTATTCCATTAATTGAAGCTTGGAAAAAGCGAGGTGTTTTAATTCGGCAAGGTTATGGTTTAACCGAAGTTGGCCCTAATTTAACTTCCCTTCACCAAGATGATGCCATTCGAAAAAAAGGATCTATTGGTCGTCCAAATTTTTACGTACAAACTAAAATAGTTGATGAAAATGGAACTGAAGTCGGGAAAAATCAAAAAGGAGAATTATTGCTAAAAGGGCCAATGGTTTCGCCAGGTTATTGGAAAAATGAGCAAGCAACGAAAGAATCTTTAAAAGATGGATGGTTTTACACCGGAGATGTGGTTATTAGTGATGATGAAGATTATTTATTTGTGGTTGACCGCATAAAAAACATGTATATATCTGGTGCCGAAAATGTTTATCCGGCAGAAATTGAACGAGTACTTCAGAATCATCCTGCTGTTTTGGAGGTTGCTGTGATTAGCATGCCTCACGAAAAATGGGGTGAAGTTGGTAAAGCATTTATTGTGACAGCTGAAAAATCGCTTACCGAAAAAGAAATATTGGATTATTGTCAGCTGAAATTGGCAAAATTTAAAATTCCAAAATATATTGAATTTCTTAAGGAAATTCCTAAAAATGACACTGGAAAAATAGATAGAAAATTATTAAAAAATAAATGATGGATATAAAAAACAAAGTTGCAGTAATTACAGGAGGCGCCAGTGGAATTGGGGCAGGAGTAGCCTTAGAATTGGCTAAATTAGGCGTTAAAATTGTTCTTGGAGACATGAATGAAGAAGGTTTAAATGCCAAAGTTGAAGAAATTCGAAAAAATGGGGGAGAAGCCATTGCGGTGAAAACAAACGTTAGTCAAGAAGCGGATGTTATTAAATTAATGGATGCTGCAATAGAAACTTATGGTGCTATAAATATAGTGGTGCCTTCCGCAGGAATATTTAGGGATGCATTTATGATTAGCCCAGATCGAGAAACAGGAAAAGTATTTAAAACAATGAGCACTTCTCAATTTATGGATGTGATTAATGTAAATTTATTGGGAACGTTTTTAACCATTCGAGAAGCGACAATCCGAATGATTGATAACAAATGCGAAGGTGTGCTTTTTACCATTTCTTCCATCAATAAAGAAGGACAGTTAGGACAATTAAATTACAGTTCCACAAAGGCATCTGTGGCATTATGGCCAAAAATATTATCTGGTGAGTTCCACGCCAAAAATATAAAAGGAATTCGTGTAGTAGGTATTGCTCCAGGCTATGTGGAAACACCGCTTTTATTGGGAATGAAACCAGAAGTGTTGGACAGTATTGTTAAAGACGTAACAATTGGAAGGTTGGTTAAAATTGATGAAATAGTAAACGCATTAATTTTTGCTATTCAAAATGAAGCAGTTACCGGAACAACGCTTGAGATAACCGGTGGCGTTATTTCAAGAGGTTTGGTGAAATAAAGGATTTCTATTTTTTAAGTTGAAATATAATGATTAAAAAAGTTCAAAACATAATTGGGTTGTTTTTGTTGCTGACGAGTTTTCAGCTCATTTCCCAAACCAAATTGGTTCAAATCAACGATTTTGGAATCAATAAAGGGAATTTGGAAATGTACATTTATAAGCCAGAAATTAGTGAAGGGAAATTACCTTTAGTAGTGATGTTGCACGGATGCGCACAAACAGCAACTGAAATTGCAGAACAAAGCGGATGGAATACGTTGGCAGATTCTAATAAATTTATGGTAATTTATCCGCAGCAAAAAGTGGAGAACAATTTGAACAAATGTTTTAATTGGTATGAAGAAATGGACATTTCAAAGAATGATGGTGAATCTGATACGGTAAAAGAAATGATACAATATGCCATTCAAAATTATGATATTGATCCATCAAAAATATTCATTTCTGGTATGTCTGCGGGCGGAGCAATGTCCAATGTGCTTTTGGCAAATTATCCCGATTTATTTGATTCAGGAGCCATGTTGTCGGGAATTCCATTTAAAGCAGCTAATGATTTAGCGACTGCCTATGCCGCTATGCAAGGAAAAGTTGAAAAAACAAATGAAGAATGGGTAGCTTCAATAAGCAACAATAATTTGAATTATGAGGGGAAATACCCAAAAGTCGTTATATTTCACGGAGTCGATGATCCGTTTGTGAATGTCAAGAATGCTGAAATTATTGAAATTCAGTGGAAGGGAATTCATAAAATTGAAACTGATTCAACGGTAATTTCTGAATTTAATGGAAATAGCGACATTACCAAAACCATCTACGTCAAAAATAATTGTCCGGTTATTGTAAAATACGAAATTGATAATTTAGGTCACGCAATGGCAGTTGATCCTGGTACAGAAAAACAGCAAGGAGGAAATGTGGCCAGATTTGCGGTGGATAAAAATTTTCACACCACTTATTGGTCAGCCAAATTTTTCGGATTGATCAAAGATTAGGTTTTTTGAAATTTCAGGTATTGTTATACCTTGAAAACTTGGTGCTATAAGCTATTTTAAAATTTTATAAAAAGTTTTTTTGTTGATTCCCGTTCAACCAGTTTCGATTTAACCACTTCGATTTTAATATCATCAAACTCAATTTTTTCTTCTATTTTATCAATCAATCTTGTTGCTGCAATTTCACCGGTTGTATGGGCAAAACGATTTACGCTGGTCAGTGGTGGTGAGCTGTAACGTGACAATATACCATTTGTAAGTCCAACAATTGAAACATCTTCCGGAATTCTGATGAATCTTTTATTTAAAACTTGTGTGGTTATAGCGCCGGAAATCTCATCTACCGTAAAAATGCCATCCACACGATATTTATCCAACATTTCATTGATTTTTTCTTTCAGACCATCTTCGCTATCTTGCCGAATAATTAAATTTTTAGAGGGAATCACATTGTGTTTTTCAAGCGCTTTTAAATAGCCTTCGAGGCTGAATTTACCAAGATTTTGCCCTTCGGAAGTTGAAATAAACGCAATATTTTCACAATTTGATTTCATTAAAAATCGAGTCGCTTTATAGGCGCTCTTCGATAAATCTGTAATTACCTTATCACAATTTATTTCATCTGGAATACGGTCATACAGCACAATTGGAGTTCCTTCTTCCAAAATATCGTGAAAATGGTCAAAATTCCCAAGTTTTAAAGTTTCTTCTGAAATACAGGCAATAAAACCATCAATAGTTCCATTGGATAGCATTTCCATCGTGTCAACTTCTTTTTTATATGATTCATTTGTGATACAAGTAATAATGTTGTATCCTTTTTCTGTAGCCACTTTTTCAATGCCACGAAGCACTCGTGCAAAATAATAATTCAAAATATTGGGAATAATTATTCCAATGGTTTTTGTTTTTTTATTTTGCAGGCTTAATGCCAATGTATTGGGTTTGTATTTATGTAATTTGGCATATTCCTGAATTCTTTTTTTGGTATCGTCACTAATTTCATAACTGTCGTTTAACGCTTTAGAAACAGTTGAAATAGAAACTTGCAGTGCCAATGCAATTTGTTTTATGGTGATTCTTTTACTCATTTTTTGGTGAAATAATTAATTTTGTTGAGACTCTTTTAATTTCTTCTTCATTCAATTTCATTTTTCTGAATTCTCCTTTATTATACATTTCAGCTTGGTCTTTATAATGTTTGCTGAAAGGATTTCCAGATTGTCCTGTTGGCAAAATACTGACACTGTTTTCAACATCAGAAAAATCAATAATTCTTCTGGTTGAAGGACCTGCATTTACCTTGTACAAACCAGTTTCAGTATAGTCGAAACCCCGATTATTAATCACTTCTCTTGCGCCATTTATTGGAAACGGCCCCACATTAAAATAGTTTTTTAGGGCAGCCACTTTACCAAGCGGATGTTCGTGTGCTAAGGTATGAACTTTTCCCCAATTCCAGTCCTTTTTGTCGGCTCCAAGTTGCTTTTCTAATGAAGCAACGGCTTCAGCCAAAGATGTTGACAAGATCTCTTTTCTTGTTTCTATGTTGTTTTTGGTGCTAATATTATCCCACCAAATTGAACTGTCCTTTTCAATTTGTTCTGCAATTATTCTTTTTGATAAATGCGTTGCTAAAAACTGGGT
This sequence comes from Lutibacter flavus, assembly GCA_945903795.1. Taxonomy (GTDB): domain Bacteria; phylum Bacteroidota; class Bacteroidia; order Flavobacteriales; family Flavobacteriaceae; genus Lutibacter; species Lutibacter flavus_A. The sequence goes on from CAMDPE010000216.1 coordinate 4,758, forward strand.
AAACAATTTCTCGCCCATTTCATCTTCAAAAGTGTTCTTTAAATACAGGTAAATCCATTTGTTATAAATGGTTGGCGCAACCTGGTCAACGGTATTTGAACCATCCCAAAGTTGCAGGATATCAATGGCTTTTTGTTCGCTTTTACTAAAGGAATTGTAATCCATTATTTTAGCAAATTTTTTTATCAATCCCGGCGATACAGATGAAGTTACATCAGTAATCATAGCCGACATAGATTCTTTGTTCCAGTTATTTTTTGGTTCCAGTAATTGAACAATGCGTTTGGCTCGGTCTTCGGATAAATAATAACCCGGATACAATATATTTGCAATAGAATCGGGCTGATTGTTGGCGGAATACACGTAATTCCAGGGTGGATTTTCGGCCATCGGATTTTCGCTAAAATCCAAATATTCAATAGGTTCGTCTTCGCCAGAAGCACCATTTAAAATAAAATTTCGGCTGGCGTTTGATTTTAATTTGTATAACTTTCCTGTTGCCCACCAGGCCACATTTCCTTTTGCGTCGCCATACATGATGTTCAATCCGGGTGCATGAATCATAGACGCTCCTTTTTTAACGTCTTTCATTTCGGTAG
>CAMDPE010000217.1 GCA_945903795.1 Lutibacter flavus
CAATTAGTTTATTGGAAATTGGGGAAAGTTTCCAAGTTCCTTTCGGCACTTCATCGCCTCCAATGTGAATGGTTGCAATTGGGGCGCCGGCCTCTTTATACATCGCCAACAACTCATCAATCACTTTTTCCATAAAATTATAGGTTGAAGGCAAAGCCACACACATCACATTATCTGTCCACAATTGCGCGGAAGTATAAACAGATTTGTCATTTAAATCACGCAACAAATAGCGTTCGGCTTCTTGCTGATTGCCTTGCTTCATAAATTTACGATACCTTGAATCTATCGCTTTTATGGCCGCTCTGCTATGTCCTGGCGATTCAATTTCAGGTATTACCTGAATGTGCCTTTCAGTGGCATATTTAAGAATCTCTATAAAATCTTGTCGGGAATAATAGCCGCTTCCCGGATACACTCCGGTGTTTGGACCTGATGCGTAAGAAGCAGGTAAAAAGTCTTTGCTATCCAATGTAAACCCGCGTTTTCCTCCAATATCAGTAAGTTCAGGCAAGTCAGGAATTTCAATTCTCCAGCCTTCGTCATCACTAAAATGAAAGTGGAAACTGTTCATTTTATAAAATGACATAGCATCAAGTATTTTGAAAATAGTCTCTTTTGTTTGAAAATTACGCGCCACATCAAACATAAAACCTCTATATCCAAAACGTGGCTCGTCTTTTACGGCACAATTCGCAATGGCAATTGCCGTTGATTTATTTTTCCAAGATTCAGCTGGCAACAATGATTTTAAAGATTGGATTCCGTAAAAAATGCCGCTTCCAGACGAAGCTGAAATTTCAATTTTATCAGATTGGATGTCAAGAATATATTCTTCGTTTTTTAAATCCGCTTTTTTTAGAATGATTTGTTTATCACTATTTTCCGCTGAATTAACTGCAATATTTTCTTCCAGAACTTTAGCCAGTTCATTTGAAAAATAGTTGGCTTCACCTAAAAATTCTATATCTGATTGAATATTCACATTCTTATCCAGTACAAATTCTCCCGGAATCTCTTTAAAGAATTTTGGGGAAGGGAAAATTTTCGGCAAATTTTCAAGAGCGATATCCTCAATTATTTTGTTGTTGTTAAAAGTGTTCTCAGAGGTAATAAAATTTACGGTATCATCCACAATTGGCTTCAAAATATAATTTTTTATGGAATATCCTTTATCGGGATTGGTATCCCAAACAATATAAAATCCGGCAGGAGCGTAGGTGAGATTCAAAACCTTCCCATTGGAAATAAATGAAAAATCAACGCTTTGATTTGGCTTTAATCCTTTGAAACTTTGCGTTGGTTTAAGCTGGCTAATGTCGCCATTTATGTGTGTGATCACAAAATCTTTTGAGTTTGGCGTTGGGGTAGTGTTGCGGCTGTAACTAAAATAAATTGTCCATCCTAAAGCTGGAAAATTTGTTTTTCCATTATTCGTAAACTTCAAGGAAGTAAGCACTTTTTCCTCTTTATTATAATTATTGGTTTTCAATTCCCAATTTATTTGTAATTTATTTTCGTCAAACAAGGCCTTCTTTTGAGAATAAGTTGAAATTGAATTAAGAAATACTAAAAATAAAATAATAATAAAACGCATTTTGATTTTTTTTTTTGATTTATAATGAAGAGTAACAGCCTCCTAATTCATTTTTATCACTATTAATATATGGATTGTATAAATTCAACGACCATTTTTTTCCCGTCACCATATCTGCCAAATATAAATCATATTGGCCTATGCCGCCTTGTTTTGTGCTGGAAATTAATAAAGTGTGATTATTCACCGGATAGGCATCCGAAAAGTTGGCGTCCGTTTCGTTGAACGGCAATTTTAAAGCTGTTTTATTGTTAAAATAGCCTAAATATACCTGATCATTTTTGTTGTTTAAACCTTCCCATCGCGTAAATAAAAATGTGGCATTGTCAATTACAATCGGATAATATTCCTCCAAATTTTCAATTGTTGACAAGGCCGATGTGGTGTTATTGGCAATGGAATAAAGATAAATATTTAAATTACTGCCGGCTGCTTCATTTCCTGCGTAAACAATACCATTTCCATCTGCGGTGTAAAAAGGCATCGAAGCTTCGCTATTGCCAACAGAAAAAGTTCTTATGATATTTCCTGACGGATCCATTTCTTTTAGAACACCGTTTTGTTTGAATATAATTTTAGTGCCATCCGGTGAAAATTTAGGATCTTCATCACGGCCACTTGAATTTGGAGTCAGATTAATTGGTTGGGAATTTATTCCTAATGCAAAAATATAAAGGTCCCAACTGTTGGTTGTTGGTGAAATTCCCATAAATACTATTTTTTTTCCATCGGGCGAAAAATGGGCATTCATTGGATTTGTGATGGTCCAATTTTGGCTTAAAATAGTTCTTTCATTTGTCCCGAAGTCATAAAGAAACAATACAGAATCATTGCAATTATAACAAGAATAGCTATGATAAACCATCTTCCCTGTAATTATAGGTTGCGGCGTATTGTCAGCTGGTACTTCTGGAATTGGATTGTTTTGATTGGGTTTTGAGCAAGAAAATAGTCCAATCAGAATAAAAATACCACACAAATAAATTATCTTAAAGTTCATAATCATCTTTTTATTTTAGGATAAAAATAATGAATACTCCGAAGATAACCCCCGGAGTATTCAAATTTAAAAACTCAATTAAACAAAAATTATTAAAAATTCTAGTATCCAGGGTTTTGCGATAAATTTGGATTTGTATCTCTTTCCAATTGCGGAATTGGACACAACCATTTATCATCGTTACAATTATAATTTATATTTATTGCTGCGCTTGGAGAACCGGAACCACAAGTATATTTAACTTCATTTAAACTGTTCATTACTGTTGTTGCAACTCCTGCACGAATTAAATCATACCAACGTTCGCCTTCAAAAGCCAACTCTAATCTTCTTTCGTTTAAAATCTTGGTTTTCATATCTGCCTTAGAAGTAGCTGTAAGTACTGGTAAGTTAACCCTGTCACGAATTTTTTTAATAGTTAACAGTGATCCTGACAAATCATCTAATTCATTTTGAGCTTCAGCTTTTAAAAGAATAATGTCATCCAAACGCAATAAATAAGGGTGATCACCACTATTCCATCCATCAGCGTGTTTTTCTTTATAAGGAAATGGAACAGCAACTGATTTGTCACCGCAAGGATTCCAATTTTCATCAGCCCAGTCTAGGTTATTCCAAAAAACTACGCTGGCATTTTTACGAATCACATCACCTTGAGCATCATAAGCGGCAATTAAATTTTTAGTGGGAGTCGCATATTTTTGCCATCCATCTTCCGGGCCTAAAAACAATTGAACACCCCAGTTAGAGACATCCCAGTTACCACCTAAGAAAGATATTTCCAAAATAGACTCCGAATTAAAATAATGAGCACCATCAAATAGGTCGGCGTAGTTGGCTACCAAACCATATCCAGCAGGACTGCTGATAACATCATTACAATATTTCAACACTTTGGTATAATCTCTGTCGCTTCTTTGCGCCCATATTTTTGCCAATAAAGCATTGGCGGCTCCTTTTGTTGCCTTCACTTTATTTTCGCTTGCTCCACCAGCATAAGCATCAGGCAAGTTTGCCAATGCTATTTGTAAATCTGCATCAATTTGGTCATACACTTCTTTTTCGGTTGAACGAGGCAAGTTAATTTTGGCAGGGTCAGATGAATTGGAATTAAGTTCCAAAGGGACGCCTCCATAATTTTTCACCAATTGAAAATAATGGAAAGCCCTTAAAAAACTAGCTTGTCCAATAATATTTTCCCTTAAATTATTTTTATCTAAAGCGGGATCATTAACACTTTTTATTTTTTCCAAAATAATGTTGGCACGTGCAATTCCCCTATACAACTGCACCCAGTTATCCATCATCCTATTATTACTTGTGGTGATATCAAGTTTATCATAAGCATCAATTGGAGAATCACCATTGGCATTATAAGAATTATCTGAACGAACATCTCCTAAAAGAACATTGTCCCATTGATAATATTCATCATAAAAAGATCTGTATGCACCATTTAGCGCATTGCTAAGGTCTTGAGCTGAATTATAAGCATTTCCTGTTGTAAGGGCAGAAGTAGGAGCTACATCCAAGAAGTCTTCACTGCACGAAGAAAGCGCAAGAACTATCAGAGAGCAACCTACTATCCTTAATTTATTATATATATATTTCATAATATTTTATTTTATATGATTAAAAAGAAAGGTTTAAACCAAAAATAATATCTCTAGTTTGTGGATAGGTTCCGTAATCTATACCAGGTGCGATATTTTTTAATGAGTTGTCACCACTTCTGCCATAAATACTAACTTCTGGATCCAATCCTGAATATTTTGTCCAAGTAACTAGATTTTCAGCAGTTAAATAGAAACGTACCTTGCTCAAATTAAGTTTACTAACTAAATCTGTAGGAATTGTATAACCTAAACTTAATGATTTCAATCTAACGTAAGAACCATCCTCTACATATCTTGAAGAAACTAAAACATTGTTAGTTCCGGCAAAATCAGCTCTTGGCATATCAGTAATTTGACCTGCGGTTGTCCAACGATCTAATACTGTTGTCAATTGATTGTTTGCATTGTACATGCCTTCAGTATCAATTCTGGTAGCGTTAAAAATCTCATTTCCTTGAACCCCTTGGAAGAAGACATTGAATGACCAGTTTTTATATTTTAATTCATTGGCCAATCCCCAAGAGAAATCAGGATTTGCATTACCAATAATAGTTTTGTCACCATCACTTAAATCACCGCTTTCGTCTATATCTTTATATTTAATATTTCCCGTGGCAGGATCTACACCTTCAGAAACATACCCAAAAAAAGTTCCTAAAGGTTGTCCTTCTTCCGCAATGGCAACCAAACCTCTGCCATCATTATTAAGTTGTCCTAATTGGATGCTTCCTCCAGGAAGACTTGTGATTTTGCTTTTATTAAATGAAATATTAAAATCGGTATTCCATATTAATTCATTTACCATATTTTTTGATCCTACGGTAAATTCAAAACCACTGTTTTCCATGGCTCCAACATTTAATAATGCTGTGGTAAAACCTGTACTGGCAGGAATTCTTTTATTAAGCAACATATCTTCTGTTTTCTTAATATAATAATCACTGGTTATAGACAAACGATTTTTCAATAATGAAACATCAATACCAATATTGGTTTGTTTGGTAGTTTCCCATTTAAGATCTGAACTTTCAAGTGTTGTAGGGTTTGAACCCGGTATAACTATACCACCAACAACATAAGGAGCTCCTGGACTTACTAAGCCATAGTGAGAAAACGGACCAACCTGGCCA
>CAMDPE010000218.1 GCA_945903795.1 Lutibacter flavus
TTTATTGATGTTTCCTCCTGAACCAATTACCGATATTCTATTTAAATTTTTGGTATTTTCTTTGACCCAAAGCTCAATGCTTTTCCAAATATTTTTAAATTCTTTACTGTCGTCCAACAAACGTACAGTTCCAATTTTAAAGGATTTTGAGTTGACAATTTTTCCTTTTGAAAAAAGCGTTATTTCTGTGCTTCCACCTCCAACATCAACATATAAATAAGAATTTTTAGCAGTAATAACAGTACTTAAATCTGTGCCAAAAATTATTTTGGCTTCCTGTATGCCATCAATAATGTCAATTTTTACGGAAGTTTTTTCAAAAATTTCTTTGGCAACTTCATGTCCGTTACTGGCTTCACGCATGGCCGATGTGGCGCAGGCTTTATATTTTTGAACGCCGTGAACTTCCATCAATAATTTAAAAGCTTCCATGGCCTTCACCATTCTTATTTTATTTTCTTCTGAAATTTTTCCGCTCAAAAAAGTGTCGGCACCCAAACGAATGGGAACACGAACCAATGCCGATTTTTTGAAACTTGGCTCTTGAACTTTATTTTGTTCGGTAATCACGTTCACCACCAACAATCTTATGGCGTTGGAACCAATATCAATTCCGGCAAGTTTTTCAATTTTCAAAATAGGGCTATTTATAATTTTTAGGAAATTCTGTCAAAAATGTTTTTCCCGATTTAATGTCTTTCCAATGATTTGTGTCGAAATTAATCGCAACAACACCGCAAGTTGGTACATTGTCTAAATGAACGCTTCCAAATTTATTCACAAAATCGCTAATGCCGTGGTCGTGGCTAAAAATAATGGCGGAATCAAATCCGTCATCCAAAGCTTTTACTGTTTTTATCAAATACCCGTCACTAAAATTGAAAAGCGACTTACTTATTCTAAGATTTGCCAGCGGGAAATTAAAAGTATAGGTAAAAATCATTGCAGTATGCAAAGCCCTGTTTGCGCAGCTTGAGATAAACACATCTGGAGTCGCAATTTTTTTTTGCAGCACGCTCGAAATCAAATAAGCATCATTAATTCCTCTTTCTTTTAAAGGTCGGTCTATGTCTTTAATGCCTTCATATTCCCAAGAAGATTTCGCGTGCCTAACAATATAAAGTGTTTTCATCTGTTTTAATTTTATTTTTTAGCGGTAACAGCTGCTGTTCGCCCTTCATCATTACTTCAAGTATCAAAATATGTTATGCTCGTTTCATGTTGTTTTTATTGAGTTTCAAAGATACTATTTAAGGAGCCAAACGCTCAATTTTCCAGTTAAAATCTTCCTGCAAGGTATATCTAATTCTGTCGTGCATACGATTTGGGCGTCCTTGCCAAAATTCGATGCTAATTGGTTTTACGAGAATGCCGCCCCAATGTTTCGGACGATCAATTTCTTTATTTTCGTATTCTTTTTCAAAAGAAGCTAGGCGTTCATCCAAATAATTGCGTGAAGGTACCACTTCGCTTTGGTCGGAAGCCCAAGCGCCTAATTTGCTTCCGTCGGGCCGAGATTCGAAATAACCATCAGATAAATTTTCAGAAAGTTTTTCGGCAACACCTTTGATAATAACCTGACGTTCTATGCCTTGCCAAAAAAAAGACAGACAAACATTAGGGTTTTGAAGGATGGCTTTTCCTTTTTCACTGCGGTAGTTGGTGAAAAAAATAAATCCTTCCCAAGTGAACTTTTTTAATAAAACGACCCTAGCTTTTGGGAATCCGTCTGAACCGATGGTAGAAACTGTTACCGCATTTACTTCAGTATCTTCTTCAAATTCCTCCACCTCAAAAAACCATTTTTGAAATAATTCCATCGGATTGTCCGTAATTCCTTCTTCAGAAAGTTCGCTTTTTTGGTAATTTTTTCTATAGTTGCTTAAATCATTCTCCATCCTACAAAATTAAAAATCTTTTATTGGTTTATGACTTTTTCACTTATTTCTTTTTTGGGTGTTTTTATAATTAACAATCCAACAAAAGTGATCAACCCATTTGCTATTAATAGTTCATAACCAAATACATACCCATTAAAAAGCCTTGTTGAATATACATTTAATAAATAACTTAGAATTAAAGAAACAATTGCTATAATCCACACGTACTTATCTTTAATGCGATATTTTGTAAAAATTCCAAAGGTAAATAACCCCAATAAAGGGCCATAAGTGTAAGAAGCTACTAATAATAAACTGCTAATTACATTTTCTTCCAACACATATCTAAATATAATAATGACCAAGATCATTAAAACTGAAATTCCGACATGGACTTTTTTGCGAAGTGATTCTTGGGTGGATTTTTCCCTGTTTTCAATATCTAAAAAATCAATACAGTAAGAGGTTGTTAATGCCGTTAATGCACCGTCTGCACTTGAATAGGCGGCAGCAATTAAACCTAAAACAAAAAATATGCCGATACTAATTCCTAAACCGCCGTTAATGGCAAGTTCTGGATACAATAAATCAGTTTTTATAACACCATCAACAACGGGGATTGCAATACCTGATTTTTCGGAATAAATAAACAACAGAGCTCCTAAAGTTAAAAATACAAAATTGACAATGATAAGCACAAAACCTAGCGAAATCACATTCCATTGAGATTCCTTGGTGTTTTTGCAAGTCAGGTTTCTTTGCATCATATCTTGGTCTAAACCAGTCATTGCAATGGCAATAAACATTCCGCCTAAAAATGATTTGATAAAGTGTTTACTGTTATTAAAATCATCGAAAAAAAATATTTTGCCATAATTTTTGAATTCAGCGGAAGTAAAAAGTTCAGAAACAGACCAATTTAATTTGTTTAAAATTATAAAAATTGTTGCAAATAAGGCGAAGAGCATAAAAATTGTTTGCAAAGCATCTGTCCAAATAACGGTTTTAATACCGCCTCTAAAAGTATAAACCCAAATTAATAAAATAGAAAGCACCACGGTAATTTCAAATGGAATATTCCAAGCATCAAAAATATAATACTGTAAAACCGAAGCTACTAAAAATAACCTGAAAGCAGATCCTAAAACCCTGGAAACAAAGAAGAAAAAAGCACCTGTTTTATGGGAAGTTGGTCCAAAACGATGTTTTAAAAACTCGTAAATTGAAGTTACCTGCATATTATAATAAATAGGAATCAACACATAGGCAATCACCAAATAACCAAATAGATAGCCAAAAACGATTTGCATATAGCTAAACTGCGAACTTTGCACCCATCCGGGAATTGAAATAAAAGTAACGCCAGAAAGGGAAGCACCAACCATTCCAAAAGCGACAATGTACCAAGGTGATTTTTTGTTTGCCTTAAAAAAAGTTTCGTTGCTATCGTTTTTTCCAGTAAAATATGCAATTATAAGTAGTATGCAAAAATAAATGGCAATTAAGGAAAGAATGTAAATTGGCTTCATGAACTCATTTTAATTTAAAACAAACAAAGAAAGTAAAATTATTGGGAATATCTTTCCTAATTGTATCTTTGCAATATGAATTTTTCTTCAAAAATTTTGGAAAATGCCGTAAATGAAGTTTCTCAATTGCCCGGAATAGGCAAAAGAACTGCATTGCGTTTGGTGTTGCATTTACTAAAGCAACCGGCATCGCAAACCCATCAATTGGCTGCCGGACTTATTAAATTGGTTGACGAGATTAAATTTTGTGAAAAATGCCATAACATTTCCGACAAGGATATTTGCGAAATTTGTTCAAATTCCTCCCGAAATTCAGAAATTATTTGCGTGGTTGAAGATGTTCGTGATGTGATGGCCATTGAAAATACTTCGCAATTTAGAGGATTGTACCACGTTTTGGGCGGAAAAATTTCGCCAATCGAAGGCATTGGCCCGCATAATTTAACGATAAACAGCTTGATTGATAAAGTAAAAACCGGCACCATCAAAGAAGTAATTTTTGCGTTGAGTTCTACCATTGAAGGCGATACCACCAACTTTTATATTTATAAACAACTGGAAGGATTGCCTATTAAAACTTCAACCATAGCGCGCGGAATTGCGGTAGGCGATGAGCTTCAATATGCCGATGAGGTTACCTTGGGCAGAAGTATCGTGAACAGAATTCCGTTTGATAAATCGTTTTAAATTTATGAATTTAGTTGTTTTGCTAAATTTGATTGAATTCTAATTAACAAATCAAAAAATTAAAATGCGAATTTGGGCGTTACCGCAAGGGTCGGGCTTTTCGCTACAATCCGTCATTGCGAGCGGAGCGTGGCAATCTGTTGAACATATTGCTGAACAAACTCGCAATGCCGGGATTTTCACTGCAATCCCTAACGCAAAAAGCTTTATTACTTAGAATTTAAGTATTTTTTTCAATACAAACTCTGGCATCAACCGCAAAAATTTCTTTTGCATTTCCAAAAAGCGGATTCAAGTCCAATTCAGAAATTTCAGGAGCAGCCATTAATAAATCGGAAATTTTCACAATAATTTCCGCAAACAATTTTTCATTTACGCCTTCTTGATTTCTGATTCCCTGAATTATTTTGTACGATTTTAAATTTTGAATCATTTCTGTGGCTTCCAATTTTGAAACCGGTGCCAATGCCACATTGATATCTTTTAAAACTTCAATGTAAATGCCGCCCAATCCGCACAAAACCATATGTCCGAAATTCCCTTCTTTTTTGGCGCCGATAAAAAGTTCCATGCCTTTTTTCATGGGCTGGATCAAAACCGCTTTTGCGCCCTCAATTTTCATAATTTCATCATAGGAAGCAGCCAGTTTTTCAGTAGAATTGATGTTTAAAACAATACCGCCCACATCCGATTTGTGTATCGGTCCAACTATTTTCATCACCACCGGAAAACCAAGTTTCAGTGCTTCCGTTAAGCAAGCTTTTTTTGTGGCACAAACAGCTTCGCTCACCAAGGGAATTTTAGCCGCCAATAACAGTTCTTTTACCTGTTGAGGTGCTAAATAGCCATTTTCAGCAGCATTAATAATGGCTCTGATTCCTTTTAAATCAAGATTGATTTTTGTTTTTTCTGCAGAAATGGTTTTTTCAGTTTTATATATTTTGGCCAAAGCGTTTCCAAACAATACTTCATCAGGAAAATTGATGTTTCCTTTTGAAATAAAATAATCGATTTCCTTTTTTACGTTTACCACCGAAGGCAAAACCGGGAAAATTGGCTTTTTGCAATCGCGCATTTTTTTATCTAAAACATCATAAACATCATAAACTTCAAACAAGCCCGGACTTCCAAAAATGACCACCATCGCATCAATTTCAGAAAATTCATTTTCGCAATAATCGATAATGGTTTC
>CAMDPE010000219.1 GCA_945903795.1 Lutibacter flavus
TGCATCGGTGTATTCTGCGAGTAAAATTGCACGAGAAGAATTCTCAAATTATGATGTTACCGTTCGTGGTTCTGTTTCGATTGGAAGACGACTTTCTGATCCATTGGCAGAATTGGTAAAAATTGATCCAAAATCTATTGGTGTTGGACAATATCAGCACGATGTAGATCAAACCAAATTACAATCGGCTTTAGATAGTACCGTGATGAGTTGTGTAAATTCAGTTGGAATTAACATCAACACCGCAAGTAAATCTTTGTTGAGTTATGTTTCTGGAATTGGTGAAAAAATGGCGGAAAATATCGTTTCTTATCGTTCTGAAAATGGTCCGTTTGAAGACAGAAAACAACTGAAAAAAGTACCTCGTTTAGGAGAAAAAGCATATCAACAAGCCGCTGCTTTTATTAGAATTCGCGATGGAAAAAATCCATTGGATAATTCGGCAGTGCATCCGGAAGCGTATCCTATTGTGGAAAAAATGGCAAAAGATTTAGGTATCAAAACCACGGAGTTAATCGCTAATAAAGAAAAAATCGCGCAGATAAAACCAGAAAATTACATCACATCCGAAATCGGGATTTTAACGTTGAAAGACATTCTAAAAGAGTTAGAAAAACCAGGTTTAGACCCAAGAAAAGCAGCAAAAATTTTCGAATTTGACCCGAATGTAAAAACCATAAAAGATTTACGAACTGGCATGATTTTACCCGGAATCGTAAATAACATTACTGCTTTTGGTTGTTTTGTGGATGTAGGAATCAAAGAAAGTGGTTTGGTACACATTTCGCAACTAAAAGAAGGCTATGTTTCCGATGTAAACGAAGTAGTAAAAATGCACCAACATGTTCAAGTAAAAGTAGTTGAGGTAGACGAAGCTAGAAAACGCATTCAGTTGACCTTAATATTATAAAATTTCCTACCTTTGTTTATATGCCAAATGAAATTACCATAAACGATTTTTCTCCGCACCTTTTTTGGGATGTGGATACTGATTTATTTGAATTAAATAAATATAAAGCTTTTTTTATTCAAAGGGTTTTAGAGTATGGTAAAATGAAAGATTGGAATTTAATAAAAAGCTTATATGGAATGAAAGAAATCGAAACAGCCGCATTAAACGCTAGAAGTTTAGATGCTGTAACACTTTCATTTGTTTCCACTCTTTTTAATATAGAAATAACAGAGTTTAAATGTTACAAACACAAACAGTTGTTCCCGAATTACTGGAACTCTTAAAAAAATTAATGAAAGAAAAATCTTTCTCTAATTATTTTTTAGTTGGATGAACCGCGTTGTCATTGCAAATAGGTCACAGAAATTCTATTGATATAGATTTGTTTGGCAAAGAGCCAATCGATTATGATTTGTTTGTTGATGTTTTAAAAGAATTTGGCACCACAGAAGTAACTAAAAATTATAAAAATATTTTAATTACTCAAGTTAATAATATTAAAGTTGATTTTGTCAATTATAATTATCCACTATTAGAAAATTCAATTGAAATTGATGGTATTAGAATGGTTTCTAAAAAGGATATTTCAGCTATGAAATTGAATGCAATTGCAGGACGTGGTTCTAAAAAAGATTTTATAGATTTATATTTTTTACTTAACGAATTTACGTTGCGGGAAATGATGGATTTTTACCTCCAAAAATATTTAGATGGTTCTGAGTTTATGGTTTATAAAAGTCTAACTTATTTTTTAGAAGCTGATTTGCAGCCACAACCAAAAATGTTTTCAAATTTCAATTGGGAAGATTGTAAGCAAAAAATTGTGGAAGAAGTTTTAAAACTCTAAAAAATAAAGAGATAAAACGCATTCAGTTGACGATGATATTATAAAAACAAAAATCCCAAACTTTAAATTATGAACTTGTTTTCATAATTTAAAGTTTGGGATTTTATATATCAATAAAGAAATTTATTTTTTTAATGCCTCTTATTTAGCTCTTTTATTATAACCCGACTTTTTACCAAAGTAATAACCTATGAAAAATAAGACAACAGGAAAGGTTAGGGTTAATAATAAAATAATAATTTGAAAAGGTCCAATAACACCTAATTGAATCATAGATTTTATTCTTTAGTTTCTTCTTCTTTTTTAGAATTTGCTGGTTGTTCGTCTTTGGCAGCGTTTTTAAATTCTTTAATACCTGTACCAATTCCTTTCATTAATTCTGGAATTTTTTTTCCACCAAAAAGTAATAAAACTATTACCGCAATCAAGATAATTTGTGGAACTCCAACTACTCCTAAAAATATAGTTAATGCATTCATGATTTTAATATTTTAAAGCACAAAGATATAAAGAATTTAACAAATCATTATTTTTTAACGATATATTATACTATTCCAATTTACAAACCCGTTGTATTTAGTATATTTGTGATATAAATTGGTTCAAAAAATGGCTAACAAAAAGCTAAAAAGACAGTTACTTCTTAAAAAGTTATACAACAAAAGAAGACTAGTTATTCTTAACGAAGATACTTTTGAAGAGACCTTTTCATTAAAATTAAATTTAATGAATGTCTTTGTTGTGGGAACAATTGGCGCTATTTTAATCATTTTTGTTACTACTTATATCATCGCCTTTACGCCTCTGCGCGAATATATTCCAGGGTATGCTTCAACAAAATTAAAACAAGACGCATTGGAAATGGCAATTAAATCGGATTCTCTTGAAAAATCGGTAAAAATAAACAATGCATATATTGCTTCTATTAAAAAAGTATTAACAGGTGATTTAGAATACGCAAAACTGAACAAAGACTCCATCAAAGCATTAGATGTTTCCGATATAGATATTTCAGGACTTTCACCAACCGAAAAAGAGCAAGAATTAAGAGAACAAGTAATAAAAGAAGACAAATACAATGTATTTGAATCGTCTAAACCTAAAGTTAGTTTTGTATTGTTTCCACCTGCTCAAGGCGCTATTTTACAAAAATACAATGTAGCTAATAAACATTTAGCGGTTAAAATTGCATTGACCAACAATACTCCCATAAAATCTGTTGGAGCTGGAACTATTATTTTTTCCGATTGGACTCCGAGTTCGGGTTATGTGGTCATTATTCGCCATAAAGATGATATTTTATCGGTATATAAAAATGCGGCTTCGGTAACAAAATCACAAGGAAACATTGTTAGATCAGGTGAAGTTATTGCTCTTGCAGGAAATGCCAATGCTGTCCAAAATTCGGGCGCAACACTTCATTTTGAATTATGGAAAGATGGTTTTCCTATTGATCCAACTCAATTTATCAATTTCAATTAAACATGTCAGTAAAAGCCTTTGCGGCAAAATTATTTGCTAAAAGAATTCACGCTAAAACTCAAAAATGGGCCAATAATCCTGTTGAAACCCAACAAAAAGTTTTTGAAGCTTTAATCAAAGAAGCCGCACAAACGCAATTTGGAAAAGACCACGATTTTTCTTCTATAAAAACGTTTTCAGATTTTGCGCAAAAAGTGCCAATCCGCGATTACGAAGGCTTGAAACACTATGTGGATAAAGTAGTAAAAGGCGAAGAAAATGTACTTTGGAAAGGTAAACCACTTTATTTTGCTAAAACTTCTGGAACCACTTCTGGTGCAAAATATATTCCGCTAACAAAAGAATCCATGCCTTTTCATATTCAAGCGGCTCGAAATGCTATTTTGAGTTACATTCACGAAACGGGAAAAGCTGAGTTTGTAAAAGGTAAAATGATTTTCTTGCAAGGAAGTCCGCTTTTAGAAGAAAAAAATGGCATCAAGCTGGGAAGATTATCAGGAATTGTAGCGCATTTTGTTCCGAAATATTTACAAAAAAATCGAATGCCAAGTTGGGAAACCAATTGCATTGAAGATTGGGAAACTAAAGTTAATGCCATTGTTGAAGAAACCATTAATGAAGATATGGCGGTGATTTCAGGCATTCCATCTTGGGTGCAAATGTACTTTGAGAAACTAGCAGCAAAAGCAAATAAACCTGTTGGCGAAATTTTCAAAAACTTCAATTTATTCATTTATGGCGGCGTAAATTACGAACCTTATCGAGCGAAATTTGAAAATTTAATCGGAAGAAAAGTTGATTCAATTGAGTTATTTCCTGCTTCTGAAGGTTTTTTTGCCTATCAAGATTCTCAATCAGAAAAAGGAATGTTATTGCTATTGAATTCTGGAATTTTCTACGAATTCATAAAGGCAGATGAATTTTTTACCGAAAATCCAAAACGCTACACGATTAGTGAAGTAGAGTTAGGAGTCAATTACGTTTTAATTATTTCTACGAATGCCGGACTTTGGGGATATAATATTGGCGATACGGTTCAGTTTACGAGTTTAAAACCGTATCGTGTGATTGTTTCAGGTAGAATTAAGCATTATATATCCGCTTTTGGTGAGCATGTTATTGGAAAAGAAGTAGAATCTGCTCTACAAGAAGCAATGGAAGGAACTGATGTTCGTGTAAATGAATTTACCGTAGCACCACAAATTACGCCAACCGAAGGTTTACCTTATCACGAATGGTTTATTGAATTTGATTCCGAAAAATCGGAACAACCCAATAATTTAGAAGATTTTGCGTTAAAAATAGATAACGCCATGCGTAAACAAAATGTATATTATGATGATTTGATAGTTGGTAACGTGTTACGAACATTGGTTATCACAAAAGTTCCAAAAAATGGTTTTCAAGAGTATATGAAATCCATTGGCAAATTAGGCGGACAAAATAAGTTACCGAGACTTTCAAATGATAGAAAGATTGCTCAATTTTTTGAGATAAAATAATAAAGATGAAAGAAAATAGAGTGATTTGGATTTTTTTGATTGTTACACAATTTGCGTTTTCACAAATCCGTGGTGTAGTCAAAGACAGCATTTCAGGCGAACCTATTCCATACGTGAACATTTGGGTAGAAAATGAAACGATCGGAACAACATCCGAAACTAATGGTAGTTTTTCATTGGATATAAAAGAAGAGAAACTATTGGTTTTTTCGGCATTGGGTTATGAAATTAAAAAAGCATCTTCAAAAACAGATTTAATTTTATTAAAACCTAAAGTTTTTGAGCTGAATGAAGTGGTGATTGAACAACCAAAATTTAAAAATGAGATTGAGGTTGGAAACTATGAAACGAGTGGTTTTAGAATTGGACTAGGCAATATCAATTCAGCAGTTTTTTTCAAATCAAATAATGAAATGTTAGTCCATCCATTTTTGAAAGAAGTACAATTTCTAACTAAGTCAGATCTTGAAAACGC
>CAMDPE010000220.1 GCA_945903795.1 Lutibacter flavus
CTGAAGATCAAAGTTCAGTGTCTTACCTAATGTCTGAATTAATACAATTTGAGATAGGGATATCAACCAACCTGTATTTACCGGCAATTGGTACGGCAGGTTTTGAACGCGTTTCTGTTAACGGGTGTAATCTTGATCCCTGGCCTCCACCTAAAATAATTCCTAAAACTTTTTTCCCTACCATAAGTTATTGATTTAATGATTTGTATAAATTTATATATGCCAATGCCGATGCATCCCAAGAATGGTTGATGCTCATTATTTTTTTTCTTATTTTCTTGTATTTTTCTCGATTTTCAAACAACATTGTCCCTCTTTCAATCGCTTCGGTGATTTCTGAAACCGTAACTTCCTCATGACATATTCCAAATCCGCCCTTTTCTGAAATATCAATAACGGTATCTTTTAGTCCACCAATACTTCTTACAATTGGAATTGCGCCATAACGCAACGCATACATTTGGTTTAATCCGCAAGGTTCTACCCTTGAAGGCATCAAAATAAAATCGGCTCCCGCATTAACAATATGTGCCAATTTTTCATCATAACCGATAAAAGCATTGTAAGAACCCTCAAATTCTTTTTTAAGATCAATCAATTCAGCTTCAACAGCATCATTTCCCGAACCCAGTAAAAATATGGAGATGTTCCCTTTTTGAAGTGCCTTTTCAAAAGTTTCAGGAAATAAATCGGCGCCCTTTTCCCCTACCAATCGCCCAATAAATGCAAAAAGCGGTTTCTCAAAATCCAAATTATACTGACTGCAAAGCCATTTTTTATTGACTTCCCTTCCAACTTCTACAGAATTTATATCATAATTTTCTACTAAATAGGAATCAGTTGTCGGATTCCAAACTTCCCAGTCTATTCCATTTAAAATTCCCGTACATTTCGCGCTTTCATCACTTAATAAACTTTCCAATCCATTGGCAGCTTTCTTTAATTCTTCCATATAACTTGGAGAAACTGTGGTCACTTTCCATGCGCATTTTATGGCTGATGCAAGCGGATTGATGTTTCCAAACCAATCCAACAACCCAACATTGTTAAAATTAAATTCGGGAATCAAACCGACTTTCTCATGCGAAAACCAGCCCTGATATTGTGCATTGTGAATGGTAAGTACTGTAGGAATATTTTTTAAAACCGCATAATCATTGCTTTGCGTCATCATAAAAGGAATCAATCCTGTATGATGGTCGTGGCAATGCACCGCTGTTGGTTTTTCATCCCAGGTAAGCATCCAATTTAAAGCAGCAATCTGAAATGCCAAAAACCTTTCGGTATCATCAAAAGAGTACACAAAATCCGTAAACAACAATTCAGGAACATCCACCAAATAAAGGTTAAACCCTATTTTGTTATTGTTTAAAGTTTTAATTTGATAGGAATATTCTTGTTTCCCCAAATTTAATTTTGAAGTAAATATTACAGTAAACTCCTCATTTTTAGTGAATTTATTGTCATAAAAAGGCATAATTACTTCCGAAGCGAAACCCGCATCATTTTGATATTTTGGAAGCGCTCCCACCACATCGGCCAAACCACCAACTTTTGCAACGGGATAACATTCTGCACTTATATGTGTTATTTTCATTATCGGTACTTTATTTTAATACTATTTTGTTCAAAAAATTTAAAAAACGCCTATAAATTGGGCGTTCCCGCTAAAAAAGCGGTCGGGCTTTTCATTGCAATCCGTCATTGCGAGCGGAGCGTGGCAATCTGTTGAACAAATTTCTTCACTAACTCGCAATGCCAGGATTTTCATTTCAATCCCTAACGCACACAAAACAAAACCACAAATTGACAGCCGTATTTAACTAAAAAAATGCGCTCAATAGTTGGATTTATTCATAAATATTAAAAATGAAATTACAAAAAAATCTTTAATAAGTAAAGTTTTTAAAATATATATTTTTTTAAAACAGGCAGAAATAAAAAAGAGGAAAATTTTTCAATTTCCCTCTTTTATTTTTAATAAATTAAGCTATTTATTATGGCTATTTTGCCCGAGCTGCTTGTTCTTTTTTGATCAAATTTAACGCCGATCCTTCTTTAAACCATTCAATCTGACTTTGATTGTAAGTATGGTTTAACTGAATAACATCTTTGCTTCCGTCAGCGTGAACCAACTCCAAAGCCAATGTTTTTCCTGGCGCAAATTTATCCAAATCCAAAAAGTTTAATGTGTCATCTTCCTGAATCAAATCATAATCCGCTTCATTGGTAAAAGTCAATCCTAACATTCCTTGTTTTTTAAGGTTTGTTTCGTGAATACGCGCAAAAGATTTCACAATAACCGCTGCAACGCCCAAATGACGTGGTTCCATTGCCGCGTGCTCTCTTGATGAACCTTCACCGTAATTATGGTCACCCACAACAATCGAATAAACGTCTGCCGCTTTGTAAGCCCTTCCTGTATCTGGAACAGTTCCGAACTCTCCTGTCAGTTGATTTTTAACTTTGTTGGTTTCTTTGCCAAATGCATTCACCGCTCCAATTAAACAGTTGTTAGAAATATTGTCCAAATGTCCGCGAAAACGCAACCAAGGACCTGCCATAGAAATATGGTCAGTCGTACATTTTCCAAAAGCTTTTATCAATAACTTAGCGCCTTTCACATTCGTACCAATTGGTTGAAATGGCTCTAACAATTGCAATCTTTCAGATGTTGGGTTAACCACAACTTCTATTTTGCTTCCGTCTTCAAATGGCGCCACAAATCCTGCATCCTCCACATCAAAACCTTTTGGTGGCAATTCAAAACCTGTTGGCTCTGCAAATTTAACTTCCACACCATCTTCATTAATCAATGAATCGGTCATCGGATTAAAATCCAACCTTCCCGAAATTGCTATTGCAGCAACCATTTCTGGTGAAGCCACAAATGCGTGGGTATTTGGATTTCCGTCAGCTCTTTTTGAAAAGTTTCTGTTGAAAGAGTGAATAATAGTATTTTTTTCTTGTTTTTCAGCACCTTCCCTAGCCCATTGGCCAATACAAGGTCCACAAGCATTGGTGAATATTTTGGCGTTTAAATCTTCAAAAATGGTCAATAAGCCATCTCTTTCAGCCGTAAAACGCACTTGCTCTGAACCTGGATTGATCCCAAATTCAGCTTTTGCAACTATTTTATTGTCAACCGCTTGTTTTGCAATTGAGGCTGCTCTTGACAAATCTTCATAAGATGAGTTTGTGCAAGAACCAATTAATCCCCATTCCACTTTTAAAGGCCAATCGTTTTTCAAGGCTTTTTCAGTCATTTCACCAACTGGCGTAGCCAAATCTGGCGTAAACGGACCGTTTAAATGAGGTTTTAAATCTGATAAATTAATTTCGATAACCTGGTCAAAATAAAGTTCAGGATTTGCATACACTTCATCATCACCTGTTAAATATGAAGCAATTTTATTGGCTTCATCAGCCACTTCATCACGATCGGTTGCGCGTAAATAACGTTCTATTGATTCATCATAACCAAAAGTTGAAGTTGTGGCGCCTATTTCAGCACCCATATTGCAAATTGTTCCTTTTCCTGTTGCGGACATTGATTTTGCGCCTTCACCAAAATATTCAACAATGGCACCTGTTCCTCCTTTTACGGTTAAAATACCTGCAACTTTTAATATCACATCTTTTGGCGCTGTCCAACCAGATAATTTTCCAGTTAATTTAACACCAATCAATTTTGGAAATTTTAATTCCCAAGCCATTCCGGCCATCACATCAACAGCATCAGCACCTCCAACGCCTATGGCAATCATTCCCAATCCGCCAGCATTTACGGTATGTGAATCTGTTCCAATCATCATTCCTCCCGGAAACGCATAATTTTCTAAAACTACTTGATGTATAATTCCCGCGCCCGGTTTCCAAAAACCAATTCCGTATTTGTTGGATACTGAAGCTAAGAAGTTAAATACCTCACTGCTGCTGTTTAATGCAGCCTGTAAATCTTTATCAGCACCAATTTTGGCTTGAATTAAGTGATCACAATGCACCGTTGTCGGCACAGCTACTTTATTTTTACCAGCTTGCATAAATTGAAGTAACGCCATTTGGGCGGTTGCATCCTGACAAGCAATTCGGTCTGGCGCAAAATCTACATAATCTTTTCCTCGAACAAAAGCTGTTTTCGCTTTACCGTCCCAAAGGTGGTTATACAATATTTTTTCAGCTAAAGTTAAAGGTTTTCCAACTACAGTTTTAGCGGCATCAACACGTTCTGCCATTCTGCTGTAAACTCCTTTAATCATTTCAATATCAAAAGCCATATCTATAATTTTAATTTAGTTATTTTAATTTAGCGAAGGTACGAAAAAGGATTCCTTTAATGAAGAAAATGGAGGTAACAACAGTATTTTTGAAGATAAAAATATTTACAAACCCTATTTTTTTTAAAAAAGTAAAAAAGGATCACGAAAACGTTGTAATTATTAAAATATGATAAAAAATTAAGCAGGTCTATAAGCCGGATTTTGTACTTCGAAAAGTTCTTATCATTTATCTAGGCTATAAATTGCTCTATAGCTCAAGCTGCCTACCCCTTGAAATAATGCGAGTCACACTAAAATTTCAATATACATGGCATTTCACCGCATAGAGTTTACCTGGTTTCACTACAGCCGAACTGTACTTGCTTTCTGTTGCACTTGTCCTCGGCTTGCGCCGGATGGATGTTATCCACTATGCTACTCTTTGGTGTCCGGACTTTCCTCTCCAATAAATTGAAGCGATAAGACGACCTACTAATTTTTTTGCAAAAATAAACTAAAATTTGAGAATAAAAAAACCCACTCAGGAATGAGTGGGAAAATTGCTATGAAAAAGAAAAAGTGTTATTAGATATTTCACTAACAACTTCTCAAATATAAAAAAATTTAAAATAATAAAAAAATTTTTTTTATTATTTTTATTACGAAAACATATCTTTTACTTTTTCGAAAAATGATTTGTCTAATTTTGAAGGATTGGGTTTAAAATTTTCATCCTTTTTATTGGCTTCAAAAAATGCTTCCTGTTCCGATGAAATTGTTTGAGGGGTCCAAACATTGATATGAATCAACAAATCACCATTTCCATAATTGTCAATGCTAGGCAATCCTTTTCCGCGCAAGCGTAAAATTTTTCCCGATTGTGTCCCCGGCTCAATTTTAATTTTTACTTTTCCAGAAACGGTATCAATATTTTTTGAAAT
>CAMDPE010000221.1 GCA_945903795.1 Lutibacter flavus
TTACAATTCAAATTATCGCAAAAATTATCACCGCAACAGATTCAACTCATGAATTTGATTCAATTGCCAACGCAAGAATTTGAACAACGCCTAAAACAAGAATTAGAAGAAAATCCGGCTTTAGAAATTCAAGACGAAAATGCGGAAGACTACGATAATTCACAATTAAGCGACACTTACGATGAGTATGACGATACCGGAAATGAAAGCATAAATACCGAAGACATCAATATTGATGAATATTTAAGTGATGATGAAATTCCGAATTACAAAACGCAAGCAAACAACTATTCTTCGGATGATGAAGAAAGGGATATTCCATTCGCTTCAGGCCCTTCATTTACACAACATTTAAAAAATCAGATAAACACTTATCGATTGACGGAAGAAGAGGAAATTATCACTGATTTTTTAATTGGAAGCATTGATGACAGTGGCTATATTCGCAGAGATTTAGTTGATATTCTGGATGATTTGGCCTTTACTGAAAATGTTTTTACAACCAAAGAAGAATTAGAACGTTTACTTAAAATTGTTCAGCAATTGGATCCCGCTGGTGTTGGAGCTCGGGATTTAAGAGAGTGTCTAATCATCCAGTTGAAACGCAAGGAAGAAAAACCTTCCATAAACCTGGCGATTGACATTTTAGAAAATGGTTTTGAGCATTTTGTAAAAAAACATTACAACAAATTATTGCAAAAGTTTCATGCTTCTGAAGACGCATTAAAAGAGGCCATCAAACAAATTGAAAGGCTAAATCCAAAACCTGGTGGTTCTTTTGTTGGAAACAGTAAAATAACTGAACAAATTGTCCCCGATTTTACCATTAGAATTGTTGATGGAGAATTGGAACTTACCCTTAATTCAAGGAATGCACCAGAACTACATGTTTCAAATGAATATAACAATTTAATGCACGGCTATAAAGATTCCAATGAAAAATCAAAATCGCAAAAAGAAGCCGTTATGTTTATTAAGCACAAGTTGGATGCTGCAAAATGGTTTATTGACGCTATAAAACAACGCCAACAAACCTTGCTTTTAAATATGAATGCCATTATGCAGCATCAAAAAGCGTATTTTTTAACAGGTGATGAACGCAAATTAAAACCCATGATATTAAAAGATATTGCTGATGTGATAGATATGGATGTTTCAACCGTTTCACGTGTTGCAAGCAGTAAGTATGTCTCTACGCCTTATGGAACCAAATTAATTAAAGAATTTTTCTCCGAATCCATGAAAAATGATCAAGGAGAAGATGTTTCAACACGAGAAATAAAAAATATTTTAGAAACAGTCGTTAAAAAGGAAAATAAAAAGAAACCTTTAACAGATGATAAGTTGGCCTTGATTTTAAAGGAAAAAGGCTACCCAATTGCAAGAAGAACAATCGCAAAATACAGGGAACAATTGGATATTCCAGTTGCACGTTTAAGAAAAATATTTTAGCAAATTGCTTAAAAATGACTATGAAATTTTCAAAATTTATTTCCTATTTCTTTCATCCCATAAATTTTCCAATAATTGGAACCCTCTTATTTTTCCTTTTTATTCCAAAATTTATTTTTAAACCACAAGAGTATCTAATTATAGCTGTAATTTTTATAGGCACGTATATATTTCCGATACTATTGTTATGGCTTTTAAAGAGATTTGAAATGATAAAAAGTTATCATATGGAAACTATTGAAGAACGAAAATTTCCAATATTACTTTTTATATCTATTGCATTTATAATAGGAAATTGGATCTATAAATCAACAATAGTCGATATTTTAGCACTTTTCTTTTTTGGATATGGTTTAAGTTTAATATTCATCACTTTATTTTTGTACTTAAAAATAAAAATAAGCCTTCATACTTTGGGCGTTTCTGGCCTCATAGGGTTTTTAATTTATTTCAGTCATTTCTATAAAATAAATGTAATAGTCCTTTTGTCGGCATTATTTGTTTTGGCAGGGCTGGTAGCATCGGCAAGGTTAAAATTGCGTGCTCATCAATTAAATGAAGTTCTTTTGGGAGGTGTTATTGGAATAGTTGCGCAATTTATTGTTTACGCTATTTACATAATGTAAAATTTCAAACCAATATTTATGTCTTTTAGATCAATATTCTTATCTTTAAATAAGGCGTCTTTGAATAAAGGACGGAGAGCATAATAAAAATAAAGATTCCAATTTCCATAGCCGACAGCTAAACTGGGTCCGTATTGGATTCTGTTTAACTCTGGTATATTTTTAGTTGTTAATACAACATCTGAATTGGAAAATTTTGATGTTGCAGTTATTAAATAGGCAAATTTAATACCTCCATAAAAACGCCAAAAACTATATTTTTCAGGTGTTGATGTTCTCCATCTAAATTCAATAGGCAGCTCAATGGAGTTAATCCCTAATCGGTTCGTTTTATAATTTTCAGCCAATTCAAATACGGTAGATTGATTCTCTCTGGAAATTTTTAAATTTTGAACAAAAACATTGTAAGAATATCCCACCCCAATTCCAAAACCTACATTTCGCTGTTCATTTAAGGGAATATCTCTAATAAATCCAAATGCAAATCCACCTGAAAATCCATTTTGAGAAATTGTTTCTGGCTTATTGCTTAAAATTGTGTAAGTTAATGACAGATATAACTGATCTTCTAAATATTTAAAACCAATTATTGAATCATTATTCACCTGAGCTTGCGATTTCACAAAGCTAAACAACAACAAAATTAACAACCAATATTTACCCATAAATCAAAGGTACTCTATATAAATAAAAAAGGCAATCAAAAATTAATTGATTGCCTTTTTTATTTTCAATAAGGTTTATGAATACTAATAATTATTATTTATAATTACTACTTAAATCATTTCCTCTTGATGTGGAAAAACTTATTTTAAGTGCATTTATGTCTCTTAATTGTTCCTTAATGTCTAAAATTGTACCAACACTTGCTTCCTTATCAGCCTTAATAGATGTAGTCATAAATTTAACTTCATCTTCCTTTCTTAAAGCTCTTTCAGAGTAAATAAAACTTGGTATATCCTTAACTTCAACTATTTTATCGTTTACTTGTATTTTATCCCCCGAAATTCTGGCATCTTTTGATTTACCAATATAAATAGTACTTACCAAACTTTTAAGTTCCAATTTTTTAACTTCACTAGCTACAGGAAGCGCTGGTTTTTTAATCAATAAATCGGTTTCTCGCATTGTCGTAGACACCATGAAAAAGAACAATAACATAAATACAATATCAGGTAAAGATGCTGTAGAAATTGCAGCTAAACCTTTTTTCTTCTTATTAAATTTACTCATAATATGTTATTATTTTATCGGTTCGGGTTCAGTAATAATTTGAGGGTATTTATCCTTCAAATTATCTATTTTCTCTTGTAAACTTTTTG
Source organism: Lutibacter flavus (assembly GCA_945903795.1). Taxonomy (GTDB): domain Bacteria; phylum Bacteroidota; class Bacteroidia; order Flavobacteriales; family Flavobacteriaceae; genus Lutibacter; species Lutibacter flavus_A. The sequence goes on from CAMDPE010000221.1 coordinate 3,401, forward strand.
AAGGATTATCTTTGTAATCAGACAGTAAAGCGTCATAAGATCTTCCATATCGTTTTGTTGCCAACCGGTTTCTCAACTCATTATAAGCCGCTTCAATCTCATTTTGAACAGAAATATACATACCATAAGAGGTACCTCTATCGCTTTGCAAAGATATAATTGCCTTTGAAGGATGATCTGAAGAATTTGGATCTTTCGCTCCTTCACAATAATCACATGGTTCTCCTGGTCTATTATCAATTGGAGTACCTAAACCGCCTCCGTTGTCAATAAACTTCATTGCCAAACGCTTAATGTCAGTTACTTTTACAAATTCATTTTCAACTAACAACTGGTTGTTTCTGTTAACAACAATATCTAAAACGTTCTTTTCTTTTACAATTACGTCCGACTGTACATCTGTTTTTTCCGGCAATTTACGTGCAATCCCAGAATCAACATCCATAGTTGTAGTTACTAAGAAAAATATTAAAAGCAAGAACGCAATGTCTGCCATTGAACCAGCATTAATTTCTCCAATATCTCTTCTTGCCATAATTTAATTAATTTTTTACAAGTGATTTTACAAAGTCAAATAAGAAGAACCCTAAACCAATAGCTCCTAATATAAAACTGTAATTAATTAGTGTACTTACCCATTTAGAAACACTTCCTGCTTCTCCATCTAATATTATTTTACCCATAGCGTCTGTAGTAGCCGCATCCGAAGCAAATACATAAGCAAGCACTAACAAAATTGCCATAGCACCAACACCCAATGAAGTTCTTTTTAAAACCTCAGGATGCTTAGTTAAGTTAATCATTGAAAAAACTACTGCAATTGCTGAAGTAGCAATCAATAAAAATATCGAATATGTAATAAATGGAGACAAAACACTGTTTTGTACATCAACATCTTCTGTTAAAACTGTATCACCTTCCATCATGATTCTAACGAAAAAATAGAATCCTATTAATCCAATAAAACCAGTAATATAAGTTAATATTTTTGATTTTTTCTCATCCATAATTACTATTTTTTAAGTCTAACCAAAAGGTCAACTAGTGAAATTGATGCGTCTTCCATATTATTTACGATACTATCAACTTTAGCGATAATATAATTATAAAAAACCTGAAGAATCATAGCTACAACTAAACCAAACACTGTTGTTAATAAAGCCACTTTAATACCACCAGCCACAACAGTTGGAGAAATATCCCCAGCAGCTTGAATTGAGTCAAAAGCACCAATCATACCGATTACTGTACCCAAGAAACCAAGCATTGGCGCCAAAGCAATAAATAAAGATAACCAAGAAATATTTTTTTCTAACAATCCCATTTGAACACCACCATAAGCTACAACTGCTTTTTCGGCTGATTCAACACCTTCATCCATTCTATCCAATCCTTGATAGAATATTGATGCAACAGGACCTTTAGTGTTTCTGCAAACTTCTTTTGCTGCTTCTACTCCGCCTGAAGATAAGGCTTCATCAACTTGAGAAACCAATTTTTTAGTATTGGTAGTTGCCATATTAAGGTAAATAATTCTTTCAATTGCAATTGCCAACCCTAGTATTAAAGTTACCAATACAATTCCCATGAAGAAAGGTCCACCTTCAATAAAACGTTGTTTTAACTCTTGATGGAATGTTTTTGATGCGGTTGCGTCTGCAACTTGTTCTGTGTTTGCTGCATCTTGTGCGAATGCCTTAGGTGCTGCTCCAAATAACAATAATCCTGTGATTGCAAGGATAGTAAAT
>CAMDPE010000222.1 GCA_945903795.1 Lutibacter flavus
ATTAAGGATATTGGCGTGATTTTTAAAACATTTTTGGCCATCATTTAATTTAAAATCAGCTGTTCAGGAATCATTTAAAATCAAAAACAAAAAAAGAATTCCTATTTTAGCCTAAACTAAATCGAACAAAAGTTTAAGATTTTAATGGCTAAACGTATTTTCGATAGCATCTTCTCCATCACCACCCTCTTATTACTAGGCTGGCTCATCATCATCTGCTGGCTCTTGGCCTCCATAGACACCAAATCCAACGGACTTTTCATTCAAAAAAGAATAGGCCAATTCGGCAAGCCTTTCAACATCTACAAGCTAAAGTCTATGAAAGAAGTTAACGGTATCCAAACCATTTCCCGTTTCGGCAACTTTATCCGCAAAACCAAAATAGATGAACTGCCACAATTATTCAATGTGTTAATGGGCCAAATGAGCATAGTGGGCCCCCGTCCCGATGTGCCGGGCTACTACGACAAACTGCAGGGCGCAGATCGTAAAATTTTGGAACTGAAACCGGGCCTTACAAGTCCTGCCACCTTAAAATACGCCAACGAAGAAACCTTACTGGCACAGCAGGAAAACCCGCTGCACTACAACGACACCATCCTCTTCCCCGACAAAGTAGCATTAAACTTACATTACTACCACACCCGCACCTTTTTTGGTGATTTGAAAATTATAGCACAAACAATGTTTTTTTGGGCAAAAAGCCATTAAAGTTTAAAGCTGAAAGATCCCTCTTGATCACGTCATTGCGGGACAGAGCGTTAAAAAAATGTATGGTATACATTTTTAGCGATAGGGCCAGCCGGCGCGCGGAGGAGGAAATGAAATGAAGTAGCGATTGCGGCAATCTGTTTCTTATTATGGTCACTGACCGCGAATCATGAATATAAATCATCACCTGCTTCAGCACCATTTGTCAATATCATCACAACGTCTCGTTCAAAATTGAAATATCCACCCATCCGACAAATCTTCCCAAGTTGGATTTTCTAATTCTATGAGCGCAACTTTTCTTTTACGATTGCTGGCTTTTAATTGCTTTTCCCTGTCAATTGCCTCATTTATGTCGTCAAACTCCTCAAAGTAAACCAATTTATCACAATTGTATTTATAGGTAAACCCTTTATAAGTCTTTGTTTTGTGCTGATATACCCGTTTTAATAAATTACCTGACACACCAATATAAATAACTGTATTATTTTTATTGGTCATAAAATAGAGATAGCTTTTTTTCATTGAGTGAAGTTACCTAATTTTCGTTATTTTGAAAAAGTAACAGCAGTATACTTCTTAAACCGAGTCATTGCGGGGGACAGAGCGTTAAGAAATCGAAGATTCACGAACACCTATATATAAAAATAATAAAAGTCGTGAGCTAAAGAGTCCAGTGGACTCTTTTAGCGATAGGGCCAGCCGGCGCGTTGGCGGTTAAAAAATTGTTTAGATAACATTTTTAGCGATAGGGCTAGCGCGCGCGATGAGGACTGAAAAGACGTGGCGACTGAGGTAATCAATATCTTCCCAATAACAATTCACATTATTTATTCATTAGAAAAAAACGAATTAATTCAGATTCCCTTAATTTTAATTATATTTGAGGTATGAAACTCCTTGAGAAAAACATACCGCAACTAAAAATCTTATGCCAAAAGCACAAGGTGGAAAAATTATACCTATTTGGTTCAGCAACAAATGAAAATTTTAATGAGCAAAGTGATATTGATTTTTTGGTAAGTTTTAAGAAAATTGAGCTGTCAAAATATTTTGAAAATTATAGCGCATTCAGGGAGAAATTAAAAGATTTATTTAAAAGAGAAATCGATCTGGTGGAAGCGCAAACATTAAAAAATCCGGTTTTAATTAATTCAATAAATAAAAACAAGGAATTAATTTATGGATGAACGAATTTTGAAATGGCTTTATGATATTAAGTTCGCATTAGACGAAATTGAACTCTATTTTGAGGGAAAAGAGAAAAATTTTGCGGAATACCAAAAGAATATCATGCTTAAAAGGGCAATTGAAAGGGATCTGGAAATTATTGGAGAAGCTGTTAGCCGTATATTAAAGAAAGATGAAACTTTCGAAAAAGAAATTTCTGATTCAAAAGCAATTATTGGATTAAGAAATCAAGTGATACATGCATATGACAGTATTTCAGATGAAAATATTTGGTCTATAATTATAAACCATATCCCAAAATTGAAAAGGGAAATCAATAAATTAATCGAAGAAAATAAATCTTAAACTCAGATCATTGCGACTGTGGCAACCTGTCCCGAACTACTGAAATCAAATTTCCCCAGAGCATTTCATTCTTAATATATTTAAAATTTTACATCAAATCTTTCATCAAGATTGATACACACCCCTAGCCCCTCTCAAGAGGGGAGTTAGCGCGTTTGAAGTAAGAAAATCAAGTACAAAACACAAAAAAACCCGCTATTACGCGGGTTTTTGTTTGCAACAGAAATTAAATCTAAAATTTCTTAGACCAGCTCCACCAAATTCAGCACATTGTGTGCCCCGTTCAACAACGGATAATGCACCCCGTTCATTTCCTGATAAAACTCAATCAGCAGCAAATAAAACTGAATCCCGTCACCTGCCGGAACCGCATCGGGAGTCAGTGTAACGGTCGACACACTTAAGTCAATCGGTAACATGACCACCGGACTGTAACTGGTATTGTACAAACCGGTGTCAAAATTCAAATTCACAAACGCTGAGCGAAAACTCACATGCGTGGCGCTTTCTGTGGCCGCCAGCTGCTCTTGTGAAGTGAAATCCGGAATTTCAATTACCCCTGTTACTGTGTCCACCGAAAAATTGGCATTTAAAACCGACTGCAAATTGGCCCTGTTGTTAAAGTTTAGGCCTTTTAGCAATTGTTTTCCCTCCGCAGTGGCCAGCCCCAAATGAACCGACCGGTGACCCCGAACCGAGGTGCTGTCGAAATTTTTGATCTCATTCATCAATTTCAACATGCGGCTCGACAGTTTAGGGTCTTTTGCTTTGGCAAGCATAGGCCCAACCGAATCGCGAAGCAGCGCACCTGCTTTCGCGTTCATTCCAAACTGCCGAAAATTCTCCCGGGTTCTTTTAAAAGCGGGATCTTTCAGCATCCTGCTTTTGCTGATGCCCCCTTTGGTCCGCACCATGTAACCATCCTGACTTTTGTAAAACGTCAAGCCATCCAACGTACCTTCTAGCTTAATAAAGCTCTTTAATTTTCCCATGTTTTATGGATTTTAATTGTTAATATTAATCAAAGGTAGAAGCTATCAAATGATACCTATACGGATAAGGGCAGTTCTTAACGAAAAGGAAATAACTATTTTTTTTGAGCATAAATTACTGATATGTAAAAGAATAACCAAATTAATCTCAAAATGAAATAGCTGGTGAATAATGCAAAAAATACCGTTTTAACTACTTTTTATCGAAAGCGGTATTTTTAGAATCTGAATAAAATAAGTTAATAAACAACAATTGCACAGAGAAGGCAAAATGGACCAAATAGTCAAAAACACGATGTTTGGTTATCACAAAAACCCAATAAAATAAGGGGATGCATGTCTTGTCCTGAAATAGCTATACACAAAAACAGTGTATATGGACGAAATAAAAAAGAATGAGGATTATGTTCCAAGGGATCATAAACAAAGCCGTTTTGACAAGCGATTAATACATAAAATCGTAAAAGAAGTGGAACAAGGTTTACCAAGAAAAGAAGCGAATCGCATTTATGGATTCGGCAAAGCGTCATTAGATACTTGGATGAGGAGGTATGGATCGCCCGAATATCGGGAGAATATAAAGCGCAGGACTTATACCAATCTTCAAAAAAGAACAATTGTTACGGCTATTGAACAAAGCAGGATGAGCATTAAAGAAGCTCAAATAGCTTATAATATAAAATCCGAGAAGACAATAAGGGAGTGGCTATCACTATTTAAATTAGAAAAAGTCGAAATTTGTATTGAAAAAGCACCTCCAATGGCTAAAAAAACCACACCAATCGATACTGCAGAAGTCCTGGCTCTGCAAAAAACATTGGAAGAAGCACAGCTGAGAATCAAGGCGCTAAATACGCTAATTGATGTAGCAGAAGAACAGCTTAAAATTGACATCAGAAAAAAGTATGGTGCCAAGCAGTCATCAAAATGAAACAGGACTATCCCAAAATAGGAATAGGTCTGTTATGCAGACTGTTTGGCAAAACAAGGCATGCGTATTACGATTCTTTATGGAGAAAGGAAAATAGCTTAGTTAGAGAAGATGTCATTCTTCAAGAAGTTATTGCCTTGCGGAATGATCTTCCAAGGGTAGGTACCCGTAAATTACACTATCTGCTGCAGTCCACATTAGAATCACACAGCATAAAAATAGGCCGAGATTATCTTTTTGATTTGCTTTCTGAGCATAAATTATTGGTGCGGCAACGCAAAAGGAAAGCTATTACAACTGACTCAAGGCATTGGATGCGTAAATACAGTAATCTAATCAGAAATGTTTCTGTGACAAGGCCTGAACAGGTTTGGGTAAGTGATATAACTTATATCAGATTAGTAAACCAATGGGGTTATTTAAGTTTAATCACCGATGCTTATTCCAGAAAGATTATAGGCTATTGTTTTCGTAATGACCTAATGGCAGAAGGATGTATTGAAGCATTGCAGATGGCTTTGAAAAACAGAATGTACCAGGAACCAATCATTCATCATTCAGACAGAGGTTCTCAATATTGTTCGCACCAGTATGTGAATTTGTTACATCAAAATACTATTGGAATCAGTATGACCGAAAATGGAGATCCTTATGAAAATGCATTGGCAGAACGCGTAAACGGAATCATTAAAACAGAGTTCAATCTTCACAGCAGCCAGTTAGGTTTTGAACAAACCTATAACCAGATAAAGAGAAGTATAAAAGCCTATAATCAAATAAGACCACATGCTAGTTGTGATTACCTAACTCCTAATCAGGCTCATTTACAATCAGAGAACTTAAAGAAAAGGTGGAAGAATTATAATAAAAAATTTAACTATGATAAAGCAGATGTATAGTATATTTAGGA
>CAMDPE010000223.1 GCA_945903795.1 Lutibacter flavus
AACATAATCACCACAATGGGTGATACAAACAATGATGGTAAGTATGATGAATTATTTGCTTTTGGAGGTCGATCTTTTACAATTTGGAACGGAGATTCAGGAAGTTTAGTTTTTGACAGTAAAAATGATTTAGACAAACACTCTAATGATTTTGGAACTTATGATAATGGCCGTAGCGATGACAAAGGTTCAGAACCTGAATCAGTTGTGGTTGCTAAAATGGGTAATAAAACGATTCTTTTTGTAGGATTGGAAAGAACAGATACTGTTGTGATTTATGATATTACAAATCCTTCAGCACCACAATATTTACAAAGCATAAAAACAGGTGATGCTCCAGAAGGATTACTTTATATTCCAGCTTCTAAAAGTCCAACAAAAAGGAGTTTAATTGTAGTAAGCAGCGAAGGCGACGGAACGATTAAGATATTTCAACCTGATTTGAATTAAGCATATATTTGAGTTTTATAAAAATAAAAATGGACTAACGCAATTCGCTTTAGTCCATTTTTTATTGTGAAATAATTTTTTTTTAGTCGATTGCTCTTTTGGTAATTTCTCCATAAGCATCAATTCTTCTGTCTCTCAAAAATGGCCAGTTCTGACGCACATTTTCCTGTAAATTCAAATCTACTTCAGCAATTAAAATTTCTTCTTTGTCGTGTGATGCCTGTGCCAATATTTCTCCTTGCGGTCCGGCAATAAATGATGAACCCCAAAACTGTATGCCTTCCGTATTCGGTACGTATTTTTCCAAACCAATTCTATTTGCGGCGGCCACATAAACACCATTTGCCACGGCGTGTCCTTTCATAACGCTCATCCAGGCATTGTGCTGTTTTGTGCCATATTCTTCTTTTTCAAGCGGAAGCCAACCAATGGCGGTAGGATAAAACAACACTTCTGCACCTTGCAAAGCTGTCAATCTAGCCGCTTCCGGATACCATTGATCCCAACAAATTAGTGTACCTATGTTTCCAATTTTTGTAGGAAACGATTTAAATCCAAGATCACCCGGCGTAAAATAAAATTTTTCATAAAATTGTGGGTCATCAGGAATGTGCATTTTACGATACAAACCGGCTTCACTTCCATCTGTATCAATAATATAAGCACTGTTGTGGTAAATTCCCGCCATTCTTTTTTCGAAGAAAGGAACAATAATTACCACGCCCAATTCCTTAGCCAAATCGCTGAATGCTATAAATGAAGTGCTGTACAATTCCTCTGCCAGAGAAAAATTATCGACGTTTTCACTCTGACAAAAATAATGGCTGCTGTACAATTCCGGTAAAGAAATAACTTCTGCGCCTTGTTTTGCAGCGTCTTTTACCCAACTTAAACACTTTTTCAAATTGTTTTCAGCATTGTCATTTAAATTTAGCTGTATTACGGCTATTTTGTATGTTCTATTTGGCATTTGTAAGCATTTAGAATGTAAAAGTAGTTTTTTTATAAAAAGGTGACCGCAACAATTGTAGAATTTTGTTTGAAATTACAATTTTTATTTTATGGAACGTAAATAAAGATTCTCCACTTTATCCCTCGCCCATTGCGTTTTTCTCAAAAATTTCAGGCTTGAATTTATGGATGGATTTGATTTAAAGCAATTGATATTGATCAATTGGCCCAATTCTTCCCAGCCATACATGGCCACCAAAAATTGAAGTATTTCTGCAAGTTTAACGCCGTGAAGCGGATTGTTTGGCTGTTCTTCCATAGTTTTTCAATTTACCAGTCAATCGGGCGGTAGTCTTTTAGGAATTTCCCGCTCCAATGTTTTCCTGTGTTTATGCCGTCCAATAACGGATCCATTACGCGTGCCGCACCATCAACAATATCTAAAGGCGGCTGAAAATCGTGCACTTCTATTTTATGTTTGGACAAATCCACCGGATCTTCATCGGTAACCCAACCGGTATCCACCGCGTTGATATAAATGCCGTTTTTGGCAAAATCAGAAGCGGCAGTATGTGTCATCATGTTCAATGCTGCCTTAGCCATATTGGTATGTGGATGGCGATCCTGCTTGGTAAAACGGTGAAACTTTCCTTCCATCGCAGATACATTGATGATATGTTTTTGGCCGGTATTTTCTTTTTTCATTAAATTGGACAAGCGGTTGCACAAAACAAAAGGAGCCACGGCATTCACCAATTGAACCTCAATCATTTCCGTGGTTTCAATTTCACCCAATTTCAATCTCCAACTGTTTGTTTTTCTTAAATCGACTTGTTGTAAATCGGCATCTAGTTTTCCTTCAGGAAAAACTTCACTGGCGGCCAAAGAATTGTCGAAACTATAAGGAATTTGTGATAATTTTGCTGAAGAACTAAGTCCGATTCCAGGTTCTGATCCGTGCCAGGTAACCGGGATATTGGTTTGGTTGTTTGCGATTTCTGAGGACAAATTCCTTAATTCCTGCAAACAATTGTGATGGTTGCTAAGCAAATTTTTGGCAAACTGAGGCAAATCCTCAAAATTCATTTCTTCTTTTGCCATCAAATGATGATAAAATCCGGCAGGTCTTCTAACTGTTTGCGCTGCATTGTTGATTAGAATATCCAATCGGTCATATTGCTGCTCTATATAATTGCAAAAAATTTCAACGCTTGGAATATGTCTTAAATCGAGTCCGTGTATATTTAAACGATTTGCCCAATCAAAATAATCTTTTTCCTGGGAAAAGCGCAATGCCGAATCGACTGGAAACCTTGTGGTGGCAACCACTGTTGCTCCTGCGCGCAACAACATTAAAGTAATGTGATAACCTATTTTTAGTCGAGAACCTGTGACAACGGCCACTTGTCCGGTAAGATCTGCTGTTTGAAAACGCTTGGCATAATTAAAATCGCCGCATTCTGTGCACATCGTATCATAAAAATGATGCAATTTGGTGTAAACCGCTTTACATACATAACAATTTCGGGGAGATTCCAGTTCTAGTTCTTTGTTGTTTGATGCATCAATGTGTTCCATCAACTTAGGCGCTTCAAAAATTAGGGCTTCACGTGCGCTTCTGATTCCTGTTTCTTTACGCGCATGTTTGTCTCGCGCAATCATTTTTCGTTTGATGGATTTTTTGGCGTCTTTTTTTCCCTGAGAAAATGCTTCACGGCTTGGCCGCGTTAACATTCCTGCAGCTTTGAACAACGCAATTCGTTTTTCTTCCGAGAGTTCAAAAACCTGATTGGTGTCGCCCACCAATTTTTCCAATATGGCAATGCAGGAATCAATTTGATCCTGACTTAATTTATCAGATGCTTCCATATTTTTAGGTTTCATAAAACGCTGTTTCAAGCGGCAAATATAACCATAAAAGGCCAATTTCTAAAAATCACTGCATTTATTAATTTATAATGAAATTGATTTTTGTTTTGACCACAAAGACCGCAATGAAAAGTAAATTTTGGACTTATGATTTACGAATTTTCCTTGTCGATATTTAATTCTAAAATCGTAAATCAAAAATCGTAAATAAAATTGCGTTAGGGATTGCAGTGAAAATACTTTTTTGAGGTTTTAGACCGAAAAAAAGATTGCAACGAAAAGCCCGACCGCCGATAAGGCGGGAACGCCCAAATAATAATGATAAATTATGAGATTTTACTTTTAATTTTTTTGATAATCGGGGTGATTTTTGATGTTGTTGGAATGGTGTCTCCCAATAAAAATCCCCAAGGTTTTAAAGGTTCTATATGGTCGAAGATCACTTTTATGATGGCAAGTAACGGAATTGACAAAAACATCCCTGAGATTCCCCATAAAGCGTTCCCTACAAAAACAACGATAATTGCAAAAAGCGCATTGATTCTTACTTTTGATGAGACGACCAACGGAACAATTAAGTTATTGTCTATTAGCTGTATAATGTAATAAACTCCCAAAACATATAAGGCATACATGCCGGTGGATTTTGTAGCCAAAGCAATGGCCATTGGCAATGCAACAGCAACCAGGCCGCCAATATAAGGGATAACATTTAGCAATGCGCCTAGAATGCCCAGTAAAATTGCATATTCTATGCCAAGCGCAAACAGTGCTGCTGTGTTTAAGATGGCCACTATAATGGCTTCAATAACCAATCCGGCAAGATAACGCTGGATCACGGTTTTAGTTTCAGAAATAATTTTACTGATATTGTTTTGGTCGCTACTAACAAATACCCTGTGTATAAACTCTATCAAAAGCTTGTTGTAATATAATAAAAGAAATACGTAGACAGGAACCAATAACATAACCATTAATCCATTTCCTACAACAAACATCGTTTCTCCCACTTCCGCGCCACTCATTGTAAGAGATTCTGTTTTTGCATTGGTGATCCATCTATTTACTTTCCAATGGTTTAGATCGAAATAGCGGGAAGCCCAATGGGTAAATTCGTTAATGGTTACAGAAAATTTTTCCACCATTATGGGCCAGGATTCAATAAAAATGCTTGCTTGTCTGAATATTAAAGCCGCTAATGTTGCTGTGACTAAAATGGTAAGAAATAATGTAAAAATAATAGCAACTACTCTATTCATTTTTATCCTTACAAAAAAGTTTACAATAGGATAAAGTAAAACGGCAATCATTACTGAAAAAATGAGCGGAACAATAATATCTTGGGCGATATAAAGCATGCTGGTAAACACAAAAATTCCTATTAAAAGAATTGTAGTTTTTACATAAAATGGCAAGTTGAAACTATTATTTGTATTCATCCCTTAAAATTTATTCAGAGATATCACTGTTTTCGGTTTCATTAACTTCATCGGATGAATGGCTTCCAAATAATTTAAAAATTTTCTTTGCCATTGCTTTAATGGCATCCGGATTTTTTGAAATAAAATTTGTGATGCCAAACATTAAAGCCGATCCGAGAAGTTTTTTTATGGGACTTTTACCGGCACCTTGAAAAATCATTGTAGAAATATAACCAGTTCCATCGCCAACGGTAGTGTTTAAAAAACCATCTTTTATTAGATCAGAATTCCCCAAATCTTTTAAAGTATTTAATATAATATTTGCAGGCTTAATGCTGTTGTAAGCAATTTGAAATTGTTCTTTTAACGCTTTTCCTTCTTCCGCTTG
>CAMDPE010000224.1 GCA_945903795.1 Lutibacter flavus
TTTCATTAAAATAGATTCCTTATTTTTTTAGTATCATTGCACTTATTAATAATCATTATAAATAATGAAACATGAAAAAATCAAAATTAATACTTTTTGCAATGGCATTTGCCGCATTTTCTTTTGTGAGCCAGTCAGCTTTTGCGCAAGACAATTTCAAGGTAACTGTTGAAAATTCTAAATTAACCTGGAAAGGATACAAGCCCACTGGCGATCATACGGGCACAATTGCATTGGCTTCCGGAAACATTTCCCTAAAAAACAGTAAACTTATCGGTGGTAGTTTGGTTGCAGATATAAGTACCATAAAAGATGCCGATGGAAGCGCTAAACTGGAAGGTCATTTAAAATCTGAAGACTTTTTTGAAGTTACTGCTTTTCCAATAGCAAAATTTGACATTACCAAAACGGATGTTAAAGGAGCAAAGGTTCATGTTACGGGAAATATGACCATTAAAGGCATCACCAAACAAATTACGTTCCCTGCCACGCTTGCCGTTAACAAAGACAATGTGACTTTAACAAGTGATACTTTCCAAATTAACAGAGCCGATTTTAACGTAAAATACAAATCAAAAACGTTTTTTAATGATTTAAAAGACAAGTTTGTGAACGATGATTTTGATTTTCAGGTGACCATTGTTGCCAAAAAATAACAACTACTAACTATTTTGAAAGTCCAAATTTTTTAATTTGGACTTTTTTTATACCAGCATAAATCCAGCGCTGTCTTTCGTTGATGACATCACAAAAGTGCTTTGCACGTTGCCAACCGAGTCTAATACACTCAATTTATTTTTCAAAAAAGCCTGATAACTATTCATGTCTTTCACAATTATTTTTAACAAATAGTCGTAATTCCCGGCAACGTGAAAGCATTCCATCACTTCATCTATTTTATTAATGGCATTTTCAAATCGGGTAATCATATCTTTTGAATGCACCAATAAAGTCACCTGACAAAAAACTTCAATGGTATAGCCCACTTTCTCTTTGTCTAAAACAGCAATATAATTTTTAATGACACCCGATTTTTCAAGCCTCTTAATACGTTCATAAGTTGGGGTTTGTGTCAAACCAATTTTTAGTGAAATTTCTTTAATGTTCGCTTTTGAGTTTTGCTGAAGCAGGTTGAGTATTTTTTTATCGGTTGAATCTAAGTTGATGGTCATAATCAGTAATTTTTTCTAAAAATAATAAAAATAAATTACTTTAAAAGTAAATTATTCTTCAATATAAATTATTTAAAGTAAAATACACTAAAAATATAAATTAATTCAGTTTATTAAGTTGAAGTGTGCTAATTTTATATGATAAATTTTTTAATTATGAGCAATAATCCGGCAAACAGAATCCAGGATTTACAATATTTTGGAGAATTTGGAGGTGTAAATCCTTCCATTTCAGACTCAGCAACTTATACATTTTTACACGCAAAAACAATGCTTGATACTTTTGAAGGTCACGCAGAAGGCTGTTATTTGTATTCTCGTCATTCAAGTCCAAGCAATTTATATTTAAGCAAGGCATTGGCAGCAATGGAATTTACAGAAACTGCAAATGTGGCCGCATCGGGAATGGGTGCCATCACTTCGGTGTTTTTACAAGTTTGTGGTGCCGGCGATCATATTGTTGCAGGCAGAACCATTTATGGAGGCACTTATGCTTTTCTAAAAAACTTTGCCCCAAAATTCAATATCGCTACTTCATTTGTTGATATTACTTCATTGGAAAAAGTGGAAGCGGCAATAACGCCAAGTACTAAAATGATTTATTGTGAATCCATCAGCAATCCCTTATTGGAAATTGCTAATATTACCGAATTGTCTAAAATCGCCAAAAAACACGGTATTATTTTAGTGGTGGACAATACTTTTTCACCGATGATTATTTCCCCTCAAAAATTGGGTGCCAATGTCACCATCCACAGTTTAACAAAATTTATTAACGGTACAAATGATACCGTTGGTGGTGTTGTTTGCGGCACACAAGAATTTATTGACAGTTTAAGAAATGTAAATAATGGGGCTATGATGCTGTTGGGGCCGGTAATGGACAGTTTGCGCGCCGCCAGTATTCTGAAAAACCTAAGAACGCTGCATATCAGAATGAAAAAGCACAGCGAAAACGCCTCATATTTAGCTGAGAATTTTGAAAAAGACGGGTTAAAAGTGGTGTATCCTGGCTTAAAAAGCCATAAGGATTTCGAATTGATGAAATCAATCTATAATGAAGAATACGGCTTTGGAGGAATGATGACTATTGATGTTGGAAATTTGGAAAAAGCAAATGAGCTGATGGAGCTGATGCAGCACGAAAATTTAGGTTATTTGGCTGTGAGTCTTGGATTTTATAAAACATTGTTTAGTGCGCCAGGCACCAGCACTTCTTCAGAAATTCCTGTTGATGAGCAAAAAGAAATGGGACTTTCCGATGGAATTATAAGAATGTCAGTTGGTTTAGACAATGATATTGAGCGTACTTACAGAGCTATGAGAAAATGTATGAAACAAGTTGGTGTTTTGTAGTTTAAAACCGAAAATAAAAATTTAGCTGATTTTATTGTTACAATTGTATAATTGGTGAAAACCTCATTCATGAACGGATGGGGTTTTTTATTTTTTAAATTTTATTATTTGTTATTAACAGCATCTTGCCTGACTAACTGTAGGTTCACCAATAATTATTTCAAGGCATATTAAAATTTGTTATGCTCTTTTCATTTGCAAAAACTTACAAAATTACGTATCATTACATTTCTAAAACAAATTGAATGCAATACAACAACTTATCTGAAATAGAAATTCAAAATCAAAAAATTATTGATAATAAAGAATTAAGTCTTTTTGAGGCATTAATTCCTGTTGTTATCCTCATGATGATGCTTGCCTATAATATCTTTTTTGCCGAAGGTGAATTGTTGGGTGAATATACCACCCAGTTTATTTTATTGATGGGTGGCCTTATTGCTTCAATAGTTGGTTTTTTGAACAAAGTTTCTTTAAAGATGATGCTTGTTGAAATTTGGGAAAATTTGAAAAGTATTTTTGTTCCAGTCATGATTTTACTTTTGGTTGGAGCGCTGGCCGGTACCTGGCTGGTAAGTGGGATTATTCCTGCAATGGTGTATTACGGACTTCAAGTGTTAAGCCCTTCTATATTTTTACCTGCATCCGTAATTATTGCATCTATAATTTCTATGGCAACAGGAAGTTCATGGACAACTTCGGCAACTGTGGGAATAGCCTTGGTGGGCATTGGAACCGCACTGGGAATCCCAACAGGAATGATTGCAGGAGCAGTGATTTCTGGGGCCTATTTTGGCGATAAAATGTCGCCACTAAGTGATACCACAAATCTTGCCCCGGCAATGGCAGGAACAGATTTGTTTACCCACATTAGATATATGACAATAACAACAGTGCCAACAATCATAATTACAATAATTGTTTTTGGTATTATTGGTTTTACTATTGACACAGAGGGGACTACAGATATTAGCGGATTGTTAAACACCATAAATACCACTTTTAACATAACACCTTACTTGTTTATTGTTCCGTTAACGGTGATTGGTTTAATTTTAACAAAAACAAAGCCTTTAATTGCTTTGGGAATAGGGGTTATTTTGGCGGCGGTATTTGCATTTATTTTTCAGACGGCAATATTAAGCAGTTTAGCAACTTCAAATTTTGAGGCGATAGTAAAGGCTATTTTTGTGGATACGGCAATTATAACTGACAATGTTCAATTAAATGATTTGTTTAGTGCAGGCGGAATGAAAGGGATGCTTTGGACAATTTTTCTGATTTGTTGTGCGATGGTTTTTGGAGGAACTATGGATGCCATTGGCGCTTTGGCAAAAATCACCAAAGAATTATTAAAATTGGCAACCTCAATTTTCGGATTGTTTTTTAGCACCGTATTAAGCTGTATCGGATTAAACGTGATTGCTTCCGACCAATATTTAGCCATTGTAATTCCCGGAAAAATGTTCAAAAAAGCATTTGAAGACAAGGAACTGGCACCCGAAAATTTAAGCAGAACGTTAGAAGATTCAGGAACGGTAACTTCCGCCTTAATCCCTTGGAATACTTGTGGCGCCTACCAAAGCGGTGTGCTGGGCGTTCCTGTGGCAGATTATGCTATTTATGCCATTTTTAACTGGCTAAGCCCAATTATGACCTTAATTTTTGCTGCTTTCAGCATAAAAATAAAACAACTTGTGACTAAAAAGGTTTAAAAAGTTCAAAGGCGAAAGCCCAAAGGTGAAAGCTTAAATTTTTTAATTGTACATAAAGTCATAAATTCAAATCAAACTCTCTTTTCTTAGGAAAGGGCTGGGGATAGGATTAAATAAACCAATTCCAAACCAAACCAAAACGAACTGTTAAATCACGGTATGGATAGGTTGGCGCAGAATAGTAGGTTCTGCCTGTAAAACTGGCACCAAAGTTTTCAACCTTCAAGTAAAGTCTCGTTCGTTGTATTTGCGCATTGGCGAAAAAATCGAGCATCGGGAAATTCCCTATTTTCTGGGTATTTTGCAATACAAATTCACTTAAAAGAGGATTGTAAGCATTGGCGTTAAATGCTGTAAAATACTTGACGGTAACGCCAGTTTGTAAGTATAGCGGTTTTCCTTTAAATAAATAACTTGAAAAATACAAGGTATTTCTTGTCACAATTTCAGGAACTTTAAAAAACGATTCTCCACTGGAAACATTTTGGTACATCACTGTATTATCTAACGTAAATTTCCTGAAAGTGATGGAATTACTCACCTTCACTTTTAAGTAGTTTAAGGTTTCCGTGGCTTGGGCTGCCAAAGAATTTTCATCAAAATAGGTGTAATTGTCGATAAGATTGTAACTGGCGTTAATATTTACCCAATTCTTATAGCTAAATTCGGCTCCTATATTTTTTATCTGTTCATTTTTGAAATTGTTTTGCCAGTTGTAATTTTTGTAATCGCTTTGGTACAACAACTTATTAAAATCTGGCGTTTTTGAAGTGATTTCTGCAAAACCTTTGAAACTGTAAACGCTATCTTTTTTAAATATCACTGAGCCTTT
>CAMDPE010000225.1 GCA_945903795.1 Lutibacter flavus
TATCATTAGGTACGGTAACATTTACTTTTTTTGATTTTGCCGCATCGTTTGCAATGATAGGGTCTGTACCAAATTCAGGTGTTTGAAAAGAAACTACCAAATCTTTTGTAACTTCTGTTTTTGAACCAGTAATTCCATATGCAGATATAGTTACCGTGTAGTTACCTTCGGCATAAGTATGATTTACTATTTTACCTGGAGCAACTCTGGCAACTGATGTAGTTGCGTCACCATATTTAACTTCAAAATAAACAGCACCTTCACCAGTTGGCGCTACAGAAACAAGACCCGTATTGTCTTGGGTAACTTTAAACAACGCAGAGACGTTTGTTGGAGCACCGGCAGTTGACAAAAAGTCGATATTGCCAAACTCATCTTTTGTACAGCTCCAAATAGCCGTAATTAAGAGAATTGTGCTTAAAATATATTTTAATGCTTTCATAAATTTAATTTTTTATTAATAGTTTGGGTTTTGAACCAATTTTGTATTTTCCAATTCTTTATAAGGAATAGGGAAAATATCATGTTTTCCGGAAACAAATCCTCTGCTTGATAATTTTGTACTAAGCAATCCATTTCTTCTTAAATCAAACCATCTATGGCCTTCGCCTGCAAGTTCAAGTCTTCTTTCCTCTAAAACAGTTGCAATACTTACTTGAACAGATGGTAAACCAACCCTATCTCTAACAGCATCCAATAATGCTTGAGCTCTGACGCCTGTTCCTCCTAATGCTTCAGCTTCTAATAAATAAGTATCAGCCAATCTAATAATATACATGTTTTGTCTGTGATTCAACCACATATCTCCTAATAAATCTGATTCTTCATCAGTGGTAGGCGCAAATTTATTTATAAAATAACCTGTATCTTGATAACCTGGAGAATATTTAACTTTACCTTGTTCAGATAAGGTTTTTAAATCTAAAACGGTCGCTTCAAAACGAGGGTCATTTTTTAATAAATCATACAATTCAGGTAAAATAGGATTAAAACTCCATCCTGAAGAATAATTAGGAATGTTATCATTTGCATTTAAATCAACAAATCCTCTTGGGCCAACCATTGTATTCACTAAATTTCCTTCATCAGTGTCACTATAACTATTGCTCCATCCTGTTTGCGCTAACTTAGAGTGTCCAACTTCTAAAATAGATTCTGAATTGTACTTCATATCAATTTGCCATAGTTCATTGAAATCAGTAAGCAATTCATAGCCATACATATTAGCTCCTCCTGGAATGCCATTAACATCCGCAAATTGTGCAGCGGCAAGCGTATTTTTACCTTGCTCTAAATAAACTTTACCTAATATTGCTTTCGCAGCACCTTGTGTTAATCTGCCTAATTCTTTATCATTCAATATTGTAATTGGCAAATCAGGTATGGCATCCAACAAGTCATTTTCAATTTGAGTATAAACTTCTTCCGGAGTAGCTTGTACAATATTGTACATTTCTGCAGGTGAAACTGGTTCAGTAATAAGTGGTATATTTTCAAATATCCTAACTAAATTAAAATTATAATATCCTCTTAATGCTTTAGCTTCAGCCATAAACCTTGCTTTCAAATTTTCATCCATTGGCACTTCCGGTAATTTCAGAATCACCATATTTGATCTGTAGACACCTTTATAAAAATCATCCCAAAAAGATTTAGGCATTTCAAATGGATTTAAAGTGTAATTAGAAAAAGACTGTATTCCGGCTCCGTCAGTTGAAGTACCTCCACCTGCATAATGATCATCAGAACCAGCGTTCATCATAGTCACCATATTTTCAAAACCACCTGAATGTTTTCTAAGTAAATCATAAGCAGCAACCACACCTGTATATGCTTGTTCTTCATTTAAATAATAACTTTCTGAAAGGAATACTCCTTCTGGTTTTACTTCTAAGTATTCCTTAGAACAAGATAAGCTTGTAACCAAAATAACAATTGCTATTAATGGAAACTTATAATTTTTAAATTTCATAATACTTTTCATTTTTTTAAAATTGTAAATTAAGTCCCAACATAAATGATCTTGATTGAGGATAATATCCTTTATCTATTCCCATTACATTTCCACCAATTTCAGGATCAAAACCTGTGTAATCAGTTAAAGTAAGTATGTTTTCACCCGTCACATAGAGTCTCAATTTTTGGGCTCCCATTTTTTCTATTGCACTTGCTGGCAATGTATATCCTATTTGTACTGTTTTAAATCGTAGATAATCTCCATTTTCTAAATAAAAATTTGAGAATTTACCAAAGTTTCCATTTGGATCACTATTTGTTAATCTTGGATAATCATTTGAAGTACCTTCACCTGTCCATCTGCTCAAAACTGATGTTTGATGATTTGCATTTGCTACATCCAATCTTCGTAAACCTTGGAATATTTTATTTCCGGCAACACCTTGTGTAAATAACATCAAATCAAATCCTTTATAATCTAAATTTAATGTTAAACCAAAGGTATATTTTGGAAGTGGCGTACCTAAAAAGGTTCTGTCATCATCTGTTATAGCGCCATCACCATTAATATCTGTCCATTTAAAATCACCAGGAACAGCATTTGGTTGAAGAGGAGTTCCAGCAGTATTAACATAGGAAGTTACCTCATTCATATTTTGGAAAATTCCATTTGTTTGAAATCCATAGAATGCATTAACTGATTCACCAACTTGAGTTCTGGTTACCTCACCCATAGATTGAAAACCTGCACCGCCACCAATAAAACTTTTATTTTCACCTACATAAGTTACTTCATTTTTAAGGTAGGAAACATTACCATTGGCTCTAAAATTAATCTCACCAAAACTTTTTCTATATCCTAATTCTAACTCAAGCCCAGTATTTTTCATATCGGCTACATTTCCTGCAGGGCTTCCTGAAGCACCTAAGTACCCGGGAATATCAACATTTTGTAAAATCCCTGTTGTTTCTTTGATATAATAATCAAATGTAACATCTAAATCATGAAACAACTTAGCTTCAAATCCAATGTTTGTTTGGGTTGTTTCTTCCCATTTTAAATCTGGATTATCTGGAGCATCCGGGCTATATCCAATATTTATTATGCCAGGTTCACCTAAAGTATAATTCCTGCCTCCACTTATTAAAGCTAAATATTTAAAATTACCAATAGCATCACTACCTGTAACACCATATCCACCTCTTAATTTTAATTGATTAACTACATCATTTTCTTTCCAAAAATTTTCTTTTGAAGCTACCCAACCTGCAGAAAATGATGGAAAAACACCAAATTTATTATTTGCACCAAATCTTGATGAACCATCTCGTCTAACAATTCCGGTAAATAAATATTTTTCATCATAATTATAAGTTAATCTGGAAAATAATGAAGTAACCCTGTGTTCAACTGCATTCCAAGTACCTCCATCAATATCGTCAGGATCTAATGCAAATCCAAATGAAGCTTCTTCTCTTGTATTTACCGGTAAATTTTGATGTACTACACTAACACCGCTCGAAATATCATCAATATAAACACCTTGCCCAAGTAATACTGAAAAATTATGCTTTTCAATTTCCTTTGAGTAGATTGCTGTATTTTCTAAATTCCAACCAAAGCCTTTACTTCTGCTTCTGGTTAATCTATTTATTTTATTAATACTTGATGATTGCAAATAATATTCAGGTGTAAAACCTTCATCTCCCCAATAAGATAATTTTCCACTTAAGGAAGATTTAAATATAAGGCCTTCAATAGGGGTAACATCAAGAAAAGCGTTTCCAACTAAATCGTCAGACCAGCCATAGTTCCCGATTGATCTTTGTATATCTGCTAAAGGGTTTGTCATTTCCTGTCCCACAAGTGAAGAAATACCATAAGGATTTCCATTGGCATCACGGAAAACAGGATTTGTAGCATAAGGAGAACCATTTGCTATAACAGGGTCGGTTACCACCACAGGGGTAATTGGATCTAAATTTATGGCAGAACTTAAAGGTCCACCAAACTCAGAGTTTGTTCCAATTCCCATAGATCTTTTATGGGCATATCCCAAGGTTTGACCCACTTTAAAATATTCTGATAATTTATGTGTTGAATTTAAACGTATGTTCTTTTTATTGAATTGAGAAACATCAGACATCACAATCCCTTCTTGATCACTAAGACCAAAAGAAGCATAAAATGTAGAAACATCATTTCCTCCTGATACATTAACCTCATGGGAAACACGCATTGCGGCATCATTAAAAATTACATCTTGCCAATCTGTACCAACACCTAAAGATGATAAGTTTGGGAATACAATCGGGCCACCGTCAGCAACGGATTTCTCATTCATTATAGCCCCATATTCTGAAGCATTCAATAATGATAATTTTTTTGCAGGACCAGATACTCCAACAAATCCAGTATAATTAACACTAACTTTCCCTTGTTTTCCTTTTTTTGTTGAAATTAAGATTACACCTGCTGCTGCTCGAGCACCATATATTGCAAGTGATGCAGCATCTTTTAAAACCTCAATTGATTCAATATCGGATTGATTAAGAAATCCTATCCCTCCCGAATCAACAATTACACCGTCAATTACCCATAATGGATTGTTATTTCCAAATGTAGTAATACCACGAACCCTAACAGTAGAAGATGATCCAGGCTGTCCTGCATCTGCTGCAATTACAACTCCAGAAACTCTTCCTTGTAAAGCTTGCTCAACTCTTTCAACTGGAAGGCTCTCTAAATCAGCTGCTTTTACGCTTGAAATTGCGCCTGTAACAACACTCTTCTTTTGAGTTCCATACCCAATAACGACAACTTCCTCTAAACTCTGAAGGTCTTCATTAAGTGTTACTTTCAAAAAATTGGCATTACTAACTGCAACTTCTCTAGTTGTAAAGCCAACAAAAGAGAATACAAGTATTTCTCCTTTTTGGACATTGGAAATACTAAAATTTCCTTCAAAATCTGTAGATGCTCCTTTAGTTGTGTTTTTAACAACAATGGAAACTCCTGGCAAAGGTGAACCGCTTGCGTCGGAGACGGTTCCTTTAATTTCATAGTTTTGCGCGTAAATTGAAATAC
>CAMDPE010000226.1 GCA_945903795.1 Lutibacter flavus
TTCTTCCAGTGATACACTGAACGTCTTTTGGGAATATGCAAGTTCTAAATATTTTCATTTGATACTCTATCTATGCTTTATCTATGCCTTATCTATGGCTTATCTATATTGCCTGAATCGTCCTGACCCGTCCTGAAATAACTATACAGGTTATTAAATAAATCCTATTATAGCTATACAAATTATCTATGTTGCCAATTCGGACAAAAAGGTTTATATCGGACAAAATGACCACCTGATTTTTATTTTCTTCATAAAGATAAGTTCATTTGTTGAGAATTAAAAATTTATTCGATTATGGCTAGACAAACTGGTATTATTAAATTGAAGGGAACTATCGGGGATATTTCCTTTTACAAATCTTCGGATGGACACCTTGCCCGCGAAAAAGGCGGCATTGACAAATCCAGAATGAAAAACGATCCTGCGTTTCAAAGAACGCGTGAAAACGGATCCGAATTCGGCAGGGCCGGAAAAGGCGGAAAATTGGTGCGAAGCGCCATCAGGATTCTTTTGCTGAATGCAAAAGACAAAAGAGTGGTGAGCAGATTGACCACCGATCTTTTAAAGGTCGTGAAAACGGATGCTATCAATGAGCGCGGAATGCGCACCATTGAAGATGGTTCAATGGGGCTTATTAGCGGGTTTGATTTCAATACCAATGGGAAATTGGGATCTACATTGTTTGCTGCTTACAGCAACGATTTCGATCGTGTAACGGGTGAAGCGACGGTGAACATTCCATCGTTTTCACCTACGGTAAGGATTGCTGCTCCGGCAGGAACCACGCATTTCAAATTGGTAACTGGTGCTGCAGAATTAGATTTTGCAGGAGAAACCTCCACTTTTGAAAATGATGAAACTGCTATTTTGCCTTATGACAGTGCAGACACCGGTATTGTTGATTTTGTAAGTGCACTTACCCCAAACTCTGTGCTACCTGTGATCCAGGTGTTGGGTGTTGAGTTTTATCAGGAAGTGAACGGACAAATGTATCCGTTGAAAAATGGCGCTTACAATGCCTTGGCAGTTGTTTATGTAGACACTATCTAGTGGAACTGCATTTGCACAGAACCTATTTTAAAGAGGGTACCAACGGTGCCCTCTTTCATCATGGGATCTTTATGGGTTTTGCCATAGAGCTTCCCTGGTTGGAAAACCAGAAAATGAAGTCCTGTATTCCGGAAGGTGTTTATACGCTTAAAGCACGTTATTCCGAGAAGTTTAACCATCATTTGATCCTGGAAAATGTTCCGGGAAGAAGCTTGATTCTGATCCATCCGGCAAATGATGCCAAAAAGGAATTGTTGGGCTGCATTGCTCCGGTCACTTTTTTATCGGGAATCGGAAAAGGAACTGCCTCAAAACCATTGCTGCAAAAATTAGTGTCGTTGTGCTATCAGGCATTTGACCGAAAAGAAATTGTCACTTTAACCATAAAATCTTAACCAATGAAAATTATAGATCGATATAAAAAACCCACGCCAACGTTTTTCAGAAAACTTAGAAATATTGGCATTGCTTTGGCAGCCACCGGAGGCGCTATTTTAGCGGCTCCCATTTCTTTGCCTGCCCTTGTTATTACCATTGCCAGTTATTTGGCCGTAGCCGGAACTGTGGTGACTACTGTAAGTCAGGCCGTAGTATCTGACAATGAAAATGAAACAGAAAAATAATGTTAAACGATATTCAAATAAGGTCAGGAGTTATTGGAGGCACGTTGTTTTCAACCGCTTTGAATATCGGGATGAATGATCTGCTTTTCACGGCAGTAATGTCTATGATTGGCGCTGTAGTCAGCTTCTTTGTTTCCTATATTTTGAGGAAACTGTTTTCAGATTCAGATAAATCAAAAAATGCCTAGCCAGGCATTTTTTGATTTAGATTATTAGGTTTTTTTAAACGGCGGTTGGCAGTAGTTGCTTTTTATTTGTTATAAATTTCCTTTAAATTTTGGATCAAAATCTACCATCCATTCAAATCCATATTTATCTCTAAACATACCAAAGTAGGAACCCCAAGGGCTATCTGAAATAGGCATTTCAATTTTCCCACCTGCAGAAAGTCCATTAAATAATTTGTCTGCTTCTTGCTTGCTTTCTGCACTTATTGAAATTTTACTTCTATTTTCTTTTTCGTTATGCTTTCCCATAATTTCTGGTGTATCACTTCCCATTAATACATTGTGTTTGCCAATAGGCAAAGCAATATGCATAATTCTGTTTGCCTCTTTTTCAGAAATTGGATGTTCGGGATTAGAAAAATCTTTGAAACGAGATATCATTGCAAATTCTCCTCCAAAAACTGATTTGTAAAATGCAAATGCTTCCTCTGCATTTCCGTTGAAGTGTAAGTAAGGATTTATTTGTGCCATTGTATTTTATTTTATTTTAATTGTTACCATTAATTCAGATTATGCATTTGGTTGTGCTGTTGGAAATTTTGAAATGTCCATATAAAATATTTCCCAAGTGTGTCCGTCAAAATCTTCAATAGTTCGTTGTTGCATAAACCCATAATCTTTCATTTCAGTTGGTTCAATTCCACCTGCCTTAAGCCCATTTGACATTAAATTATTCACTTCGTCTATGCTGCCTAATGATAATGAAAAAAGTGCCGCAATATTGTTTTTGGTGTCTGCCAAAGGTTTGGTTGTAAAACCTGCAAACTTTTCAAGTGTCAAAAGCATTACAAAAATGTTTTCACACCAAACCATACATTTTCCTGTCTTGTCTGAAAATTGTAAATTGTTTGTAAATCCTAATGCAGCATAAAAGTTCATTGATTTTTGAAGGTCTTTTACTGCTAAATTAATGAAAATTTGTTTTTCCATATTTTTATCTTTTTAAGTTGTCAAATTTTAGCATTTTTTTGTTCTACTAAACTACATAAAAAAAGTTAAGTTTCATCAAAGTGCTCAATTTAAATAGATTATAAATATATTATTTGACTTTGTGATTAATATGCAGCTCCTTAAACCAGTTAATTTTTCAATTAAAAATAAAAGACCTTCACTTTAAAACCTGAATATGTTGCCAGTGCAATCATATGTTTAGTTCCTTTGCTTTCTCCGTCCCAAAATGCAATGAGTGCATTTACATACACAGCAACTTATAGGTAGGGAGTGTTTTGTATTTTCTATCAAAATATGATTATGCCGTTATAAAATAAGATGTGTAAACAATTCCGTGCTTTCATTTAGGTATTGATAATTAAATTTTCTTTTCTTCAATTGCTCCTCAATTTTAGCAAATGCAGCTTGTTTTTTTAATTCTATTCCCACTACAGCCGGACCACTTTCTCTATTATTCTTTTTTGAAAATTGAAAATACGTTATATCATCATTTGGTCCTAAAACATTGTTTACAAATTCTTTTAATGCCCCAGGACGTTGTGGAAAATTTATAATGAAATAATGCTTTAATCCTTCGTATAATAACGATCGTTCTTTGATTTCTTCGGTTCTTGTAATGTCATTATTACTTCCGCTGACAATGCACACAATATTTTTTCCCTTGATTTCTTTTTTATAAAAATCAAGCGCAGCAATGGTTAACGCTCCTGCCGGTTCCACCACAATGGCTTCTTCATTATACAAGCGCAATATGGTTGTGCATACTTTTCCTTCAGGAACAAGCACAATGTCTTTCAAAACATTCTTACATATTTCAAAGGTTAGCTCACCCACCCTTTTTACTGCGGCACCATCTATGAATTTATCAATATGTTCTAAGGTAGTATTCCTGCCATTTTGAATGGAGATTTTCATAGAGGCTGCCCCTTCAGGTTCTACGCCAATAATTTTAGTATTAGGGCTAAGTTGTTTGAAAACAGTACACACTCCAGCGGCCAAGCCACCACCACCAATAGGAACAAACAAATAATCTATGGGAGTTTGACTATCATCTAATAATTCCAGAGCAACAGTTCCTTGTCCGGCAATCACTTTTTCATCATCAAAAGGATGAATGAACATGGCTGATTGTTCATCACAAAACAAACTGGCAAATTGGAACGATTCATCAAAGGTGTCTCCTTTTAAAATAACCTCCACTTTATCTTTACCGAAGAGTTTAACTTGTTTTATTTTTTGTAATGGTGTGGTAACCGGCATAAATATCGTAGCTTTTATATTGAGTTTATAGCAAGCATAAGCCACACCTTGTGCATGATTGCCAGCACTGGCACATACAACTTCTTTGTTTCTCTCAATATCTGAAAGGGAAGAAATTTTATTGTAAGCGCCCCTTAGTTTGTATGAACGGACTGGTTGTAAATCTTCTCGTTTTAACCAAACCTGAGCAGAGAATTCTTCGCTCAGGTTTTCATTTTTCATTAAAGGTGTATGCACTGCCACACCTTTTATGAGCTCTTTGGCCAAATATACTTTTTCTAATAATATCATTATTTTCTTGGTCTTAATTTATTACTCGTGTTTTGACTACGCCTGTTTTTTCCGGATATTCTTATATAGCCTCGTACAGCTGGCATCTTGTTAATACCGCTTGGGCTCCTGTTATTTTTCTGTCTTCATTTCGTTATTAATTATCGGTTATACATCCTGAGAATGCCCCTGAATGCGCCTTAACCATCGTGCAAAGTTTTGACTTTAAAAATCGTTTGCTTTATTAAATTTTCCGTCAGGGAAGTTCCTTATGTTGCTGCATCTCATATTGATTTATTAAAAGCGTTAATAGCTAAAACAAAAAAGCCTTTCTCATACGAATGAGAAAGGCTTAGAAAATGGACAATACCAGCCTGACTCACCCAAATTGGTAAATAATAATGCTGATAATAATGTTTGTATATAATTTCATTTTTTGGCGTTATATGTCATAAAAAAAGCCTCCTGATTTCTCGGAAGGCTTTTCTTAAATATCTTAAATTTAAACTATAGCTTTCCCTTAGAGGATGTAATAATCACATTCTCTATTATAATTGTAGGATAAATAGTCAAATTTTTCATTATGGTGTTCTGATTTGTGTGGCAAATGTAAAACAAAAAGATTAAAGTCCAAGTGTTTTAAAAAA
>CAMDPE010000227.1 GCA_945903795.1 Lutibacter flavus
ATCATTAAAACAGTACTCATTTGCGATTTATGATGTGTATCTTCAACCACCAAATCCTGTTCCGTAAGCTTAAAACTTCCCAAACCGTGATTGATTTGTGCATTTTTCAGACTTTCAGTTACCGACAAACGTTCCAATCCGTCGCCAAACTCAAAATTTCTAAAATCGCCTGTATGTTCGTCGCCAATTCCGCTGTTTTTTGTTTTATGATTTCCGGAACCATGTTTTTTAAGTTTGCCAAATATTTGATTCAACGCATTTTTCCGAATTGCTCTTTCAGTTTTGGCGGTAATATTATTTTTGGAATTTCCATTGGGCAAAATTTCTTCTTTGATATAGCCTTTTGTCTTTAATTCCTCAACAAAATCATCCAAGGTATAATTTTCATCGGTCAATTTATATTCCTTATCCAGCGTTTTCAGCCAATCCATAGCTTCGTCAAAATCACCTGATGTATGCGTAATTAATTCTTTAAAAATCTCAAATAGCCTGTCAAAAGGAGATTTTACTTCCTCTTGATACGGGGTAAATTTAAATCCGGTTCTATCGCTGTTTATTTTCATTTCCTTCGGGTTTATTTTTTTAAGCGCTTATTTACATACAGTTACAATTAATCTATTACATAATTAACTATATAAATCTTAATATTATTGAGCGTCATTACTTAACTTTTGCAAAAATAATCATTTTTAGTTTATTTTGTTTAATTAATACTAAAATATGTTAAACAATTGTGATTAATAGTTCAATAATAAACTAAAAATAGTTAATGTAGTGAAAAATGGGTTGAATTGAGAATTTCTGCAGTTTACAGCAAATGTTATTTGATTAAAGTGTTTAAAATGCGCTCTTTAATCATAGTTAAAATTCGTTTATTGCTTTCTTTGATGAAGTTTTTATAGATGGCAAATTCATCCAAAGTAAAATGACCAATAATCATTCCTTTAATTTCATTTCTCAACTGGCTGTCTTTTGAAAAAGCTAGCTCAATGAATTCAACCTTTTTTATGTCGCTAAAAGATTGAAAATCAATTTTTTGAAGTGATAAAAAATGAAGAAAATAAGCCAACAACAACTCATGTTTCATTTTTATAATTGGCCGCAATGTTTTATTTTGAAATATTTCAACCTCGGTCATTTTTGCTGAAACAATTGCTTTTTCTATAATCGGACGTTTATTAATATCGTTATCGTTTGTCATAAATACAAATTTACTCAATCTTTTTAATGATAACTTCTCCTTGCCTAAACTTTATTCGTTTGGAAAATCGGGACAAAATAACCAGACTTTTTTTCGTGTTGATAAAATAAACGCCAGTTAACAGCACCAAAGCGGCTATAACCGACTGAAATGTAATTTGTTCTTCTAAAAAATACCAGCCAACAACCATCGCAATAATTGGGTTTACATAGGAAGAAGTCGCCACTTTTTCGGGCGAAACTACCCTTAACAAATAATTGAACGACGTAAAAGCGACAATGCTGCCAAAAATTACCAAAAGTACCATTGACAATTGCACCGATGAACTCCATTGTGTAGGATATGACCATTCTTCCCTAAATAACAAACTTGCCACCAAAAGTGTAATTCCACCTGTAACCATTTGATAACCAGTATTTACAAAGAAGTTTGGAGGAAGATCGGCTTTGGCCACAAATAAACTTCCATAACCCCAACTGATGATGCATACAAAAATCATAGACATTCCCAACAAGGTTCCCTCCTGACTGATAATCTGTTTTTGGCTCACCAAAAGAAACATCCCAATCATTCCTAAAACAATGCCGATAACCGACATGGCTTTGATTTTTTTTCCTTCTAAAATTCGCATCAGCAAGATAACAACTAATGGCTGTGCGGCTGTTTCAAGTGCCGCAAATCCGCTGTCAACATATTTAAGCGCCCATACAACTACCCCATTTCCAAATGATAAAAATAAAAAACCGGCTATAATACTGTTGATAAATTGTTTTCGTGTAACGCTTAATTTAAGTTTCATCAACTTTGCAATAATAAAAATCAAAGTTCCAGCGGTAATAAATCGTATGGAGGCCAACATAAAAGGCGGCAATTCGGTAACCGCTATTTTATTTAAAAGATACGTTGAACCCCAAATGACGTATATGGCAAAAAATGCCAAAACGATGAGGAAAGCCGGACTTCTTAATTTGCCCATAACTAAATTTTGCTGATTTTAAAGATGTTTTTAACACTCCAATATTAAGAAAAACAAATCGATTAATTTTATATATATTCGCTTTAATTTTGAATGCTCAAAAAGGTGCAACCAACCTATTTTAAACGAGAGCCATTTATCATTTATGATGCTTTTTCGTAAATTGATAGAATTAATAAAAAAATCATGAAAGCAGCCTTAATCATTTTTTTGGGATTTTGTGCACTCACGGCAAGTGCACAAAATTATATTGATATTGCGCGTTTTAGCTATGGAAATACCCCGCTTAATCATTTTGAAAATACTTCTGAAAAAACAAAAGTTGAAGAATTTGGACTGCAACTGACTTTTCCCATCGTGCTCAATGAAAAAACCGTTATTTTAACCGGAATTTCTGCAGACAGAAGTCGGCTGCAACTGGATCCTGAATTTACAGATTACACTGCGCTCAATAAAGTAAGGCTTCAATTGGGTTTGAATCAGGTTCATTCAGAAAAATGGACAGGAACTTATGTATTGCTTCCAAGTATTTCTTCTGATTTTGAGACAGTTACAAAGGAAGATTTCCAAATCGGATTATTAACATTACTCACTTACTCAAAAAATAAAAATCTGAAATACAAATTTGGATTTTATGCCAATACCGAAAAATATGGTCCGCTTTTTGTCCCATTATTTGGATTGTATTATTTAAGTCCAAACCAAAAATTTGAATCCACTTTGCTGTTGCCCGGTCAGGCCGACTTCAATTACCAGCTAGGTAAAAATACCGCTATAGGAATTAATTTCGACGGAATGACTTCCAGTTATAATTTACATAAATCATTTTATATACCTAAAGGACAATATGTTGTAAGAAGTTCTAATGAATTATATACCTATTTGCAGTTTCAACTAGGAAAATCGTTAGTTGTCAAAACCAAGGTCGGTTATTCCATAAGCCGCACTTATAAAGTTTTTGACAATGACGATAAAGTTGATTTGTCGTTGGCTTCATTTTATTTTGGGGACAACCGCACGCAATTAAACACAAATTTCGAAAAAGGCGCTATCTTTAAGGTGGAACTTTTATATCGGGTTCATTTTAAATAATAGCAATAATATTTAAAATGGTATCATCTCACATATTTTTATCAAAGTAATCAAAAAAATGAAACCCACATTCAAAATTTATTTCTTTCTGATTGTGTTGATGTGTTTTAATACAGGATTTTCCCAAGAAAAACCCGTAAAAAAAGATTCAACAAAAATGTATGAAAATATTGAAAAATATTCCAAAAAAAGAAAGTTTACAAAAATGTTTCATAAGTTGATTTTTGAGCCGGTAAAAATAAAAAAAACCATTGTTCTTAAAAAAGGCAAACAGGAATCTCTCAACAAAACAGATGGAAAGATCATAAGAAATATCAATATCCAAACCTTGGATCCATTTGGATTTTCAATTTCAGACACTACAAAAAAAGGAAGAAATTGGGCCGAAAAATCCGGGAATAGACTGCATATCACAACGCGTAAACTTGCCATTAAAAATCTTTTGCTTTTTAGAAGAAACAAACCATTGGATCCACTTTTAATAAATGAATCCGAACGATTAATAAGGTTACAAAAATATGTTCGGGATGTTGAAATTACAGTAGAACCAATCGCCAAAAACGCCGATTCAGTTGATGTTTACATCAGGGTTTTGGATACGTGGAGCACTATTCCAAAAGGATCCGTTACTTCCTCAAAAGCCAGCATTGGACTTAGGGAAAGAAATTTTTTGGGTACCGGACACGAATTTTATAACCGATTCTCAAAGCGTTTTGATGATGGAAAAAATGCTTATAGTATGAAGTATGAAATTCCGAACATTAAAAACACCTATATCAAAACAACTGCTATTTATCATTCGGAACTGAATGATCATTATGGGAAAAGTTTAAACGTTGAACGAACTTTTTATTCGCCTTTTACCCGCTGGGCCGGTGGCATTTATATTGATGAACAATTTAGGATCGATTCCCTTCAAAATTCGCAATTGCAATACAGCAACCAAAATTTGAAATACAGGTCGCAGGATTTATGGGGCGGCATTTCCTTCCCTATTTTTAAGGACAAAATCACTAGACACAGTGCTAATAATTTGGTGTTTTCCACCAGATTGTTAAATGTTCAGTTTAAAGAAAGTCCGACATTTGACTATGACAGCATCAATTTTTATTCGGGAGAAACTTTTTATTTAAGCGGACTGGGAATTAGTTCCAGACAGTTTGTTGAAGATGAATATTTGTATAATTACGGCATTGTTGAAAATGTTCCGGTGGGCAAAATATACGGAATAACTGGAGGTTATCAACTAAAAAACAATCAGGGAAGGTTGTGTCTTGGCGCCAGGGCTTCATTCGGAAACTACTATAGTTGGGGCTATTTGAGCACTAATTTTGAATATGGCACTTTTTTTAATGCCTCAAAAACGGAGCAATCCGCTTTTTCTTTTCAAGCAAATTATTTTACCAATTTGGTGGAATTGGGGAAAAAATGGAAAATGAGACAATTTATAAAGCCACAGATTATTATAGGAAATAATAGGCTAAAATCTGCTGGTGACTATTTGGCGCTCAACGAAAACGTTCCTTTTCAGGGAACTTATGGCGCTGGTTTTCATGGTGATAATGGTGCGGGAATTAATGGGTTTGACAGTGCCCTTTTCGGAACTAAAAAATTCATTCTTTCATTGCAAACACAACTTTATTCGCCGTGGAATATTATTGGTTTCAGGCTAAATCCTTATTTTAACTATACTGCCGCAATGCTTGGAAATGAAAGTGACGGTTTTACAAAAAGCAGGTTATTTTCATCA
>CAMDPE010000228.1 GCA_945903795.1 Lutibacter flavus
TGAGTAAAAAAATTATTTTTGCAAAAATTTAATACGAAAAAGTATGTATTGGACATTAGAATTAGCATCATATTTGGCGGACGCGCCTTGGCCAGCAACAAAAGACGAGTTGATTGATTATGCGATTAGGACCGGAGCACCTTTAGAAGTTGTTGAAAATCTTCAAGAGATAGAAGATGAGGAAGAAAATTTCGAATCTATCGTTGAAATTTGGCCCGATTACCCTTCAGAAGAAGACTATCTTTGGAATGAAGATGAATATTAAAAAATACCAAATCAAAAAAAGTCTCTATCGAGGCTTTTTTTTTGCTTAAACCATTATAATTTAAGATAGATTTAAAACAAATTAAATTAAAAAAATTAACTTTACCCGCTATTAAATAACAATTAACATTACCGTAATTTTACGTGTAATTATTAAAAAAATTGACATCTATATTATGAGTATCATAAATTCAGTTCTTAAAATTTTTGTTGGAGATAAAAACAAAAAAGATTTGGCCTTACTGCAGCCAATTGTTGCAAAAGTGAATGCTTTTGAAAAAGAGATCACAAACCTTACAAACGATCAATTACGAGAAAAAACGACTTATTTTAAGCAAAAAATAGCGGATGACACCCTTGACTTTACGTCAAAAATCAATAATTTAAAAGAAGAAGTTATTGAGGCCAACATTGACAGAAAAGAAGAAATTTATGAAGAAATTGACCGCTTAGAAGACGATTTATACAAAACTTCAGAAAAAACACTGATTGAAATTATGCCTGAAGCATTTGCGGTGGTTAAAGAAACAGCCAAACGCTTTGCACAAAATAAAACCCTTACCGTTACGGCGACTCCTTTTGATCGGGAACTTTCAGCAACCCGAGAAAATATTGTCCTTGAAAATGACAAGGCTGTTTGGGCCAATAAATGGGATGCCCAGGGAAAAGAAGTGACTTGGGATATGATTCATTATGACGTGCAACTTATAGGCGGATCGGTTTTGCATCAGGGCAATATTGCAGAAATGATGACAGGTGAGGGAAAAACATTGGTTTCCACATTGCCTGTTTATTTAAATGCACTTACCGGTAAAGGCGTGCATTTGGTTACCGTAAATGATTATTTGGCAAAACGTGATGCTGCCTGGATGGGACCCATTTTTGAGTTCCACGGATTAAGGGTTGATTGTATTGACCACCATGAACCAAATTCAGATGCACGAAGAAAGGCTTATAACGCCGATATAACGTATGGTACAAATAACGAATTTGGTTTTGATTATTTGCGTGATAATATGGCGCATTCACCGAATGATTTGGTGCAACGGCCAGCCAATTTCGCCATTGTGGATGAGGTCGATTCCGTTTTAATTGATGATGCACGTACCCCTTTAATTATTTCAGGTGCGACTGCCAATGCCGACAGACACGAATTTAACGAGTTAAAACCAAGTGTTGACAGAATTGTTACGATCCAACGAAATTATTTAACGGCTGTTTTGGCCGAAGCAAAAAAATTAATCAGTGAAGGCGATAGCAAGGAAGGCGGATTTTTATTGCTTCGCGTGCATAGAGGTTTGCCAAAAAGCAAGGCCTTAATCAAATTTTTAAGTCAGGAAGGCAATAAACAACTCTTGCAAAAAACAGAGAATCATTATATGCAGGATAACAACCGTGAAATGCCTAAAATTGATGAAGAACTGTATTTTGTGATCGATGAAAAAAACAATTCCATTGAATTAACGGATAAAGGTATCACCTACTTATCAGGTGATGACGGCGATGAAAATTTCTTTATTTTACCCGATTTAAGTACTGAAATTGCGCATCTTGAGCGTGAAAATAGTGCTCCGGAAGTTTTAAC
The DNA here is from genome assembly GCA_945903795.1 of Lutibacter flavus. GTDB lineage: Bacteria > Bacteroidota > Bacteroidia > Flavobacteriales > Flavobacteriaceae > Lutibacter > Lutibacter flavus_A. The sequence goes on from CAMDPE010000228.1 coordinate 1,850, forward strand.
AGCGAAAAAAGAAGAATTATATAGAGATTTCAGCATCAAAAGTGAGCGCATTCATACGATGAATCAACTGCTTAAAGCATACACCTTATTTGAAAAAGATATTGAGTATGTGATTATGGAAGACAAAATTAAAATTGTTGATGAGCAAACCGGCCGTATTATGGAAGGTCGCCGCTATTCAGACGGATTGCATCAAGCCATTGAAGCAAAAGAAAATGTAAAAATTGAAGCTGCCACGCAAACTTACGCTACAGTAACGCTTCAAAATTATTTTAGAATGTATCGCAAATTGGCTGGTATGACAGGAACTGCTGTTACGGAAGCCGGCGAATTCTGGGAAATTTACAAATTGGATGTGATCGAAGTTCCAAGTAACAGAAAATTAATCAGGGATGATCGTGAAGATTTGGTTTTCAAAACCAAACGCGAAAAATACAATGCCGTTATTGAAGAAATTGAAAACTTGGTAAATTTGGGCAGACCGGTATTGGTGGGAACCACTTCCGTAGAAATATCCGAATTACTTGGCCGAATGTTGACCATCAGAAAAATAAAACACAATGTATTAAATGCCAAGCTTCATAAAAAGGAAGCGGATATTGTTGCGGAAGCAGGAAATTCAGGCGTTGTCACCATTGCCACCAATATGGCCGGTCGTGGAACCGACATTAAACTTTCAGAAGAAGTTAAAAAAGCAGGAGGTTTGGCCATTGTGGGTACGGAACGTCACGATTCACGCCGCGTTGACCGTCAGTTGCGTGGTAGAGCAGGTCGTCAGGGAGATCCAGGTTCTTCACAGTTTTATGTGTCGTTGGAAGATAATTTAATGCGATTGTTCGGTTCGGAACGTATTGCGAAAATGATGGACAGAATGGGACTTCAGGAAGGGGAAGTGATCCAACATTCTATGATTTCCAAATCCATTGAACGTGCGCAACGCAAAGTGGAAGAAAACAACTTTGGGGTTCGTAAGCGTTTGCTGGAATATGATGATGTGATGAATTCTCAAAGAGAAGTTGTTTACAAACGTCGTCGCCACGCACTTTATGGTGATCGTTTGCAGGTAGATATCGTAAATATGATTTATGACACCTGCAACTTGTTGATTAGAGAAAATAAGCCCTCCAATGATTTTCAGAATTTCGAATTTGAATTGATTCGTTTTTCTTCCACCACGCCTCCTTTTAAAGAAGAGGAGTTTAAATCTAACACGGAACAAGAACTTACCGACCAACTTTTTGAGGTGGTTTACAAACATTATAAAGAAAAATTAGAAAGAAATGCAAAAGCCGCTTTTCCGGTAATTAAAGATGTTTATGAAAATCACGGAGAGAAATATGAACGAATTGTAGTTCCTTTTACCGATGGTGTCAAAGAATTAAAAGTAATTACCAATTTAAAAGAGGCTTATGAATCGGGCGGAAAAGAGTTGGTAACCGATTTTGAAAAAAACATTACCCTTGCCATTATTGATGATACCTGGAAAGATCATTTACGTCAAATGGATGAGTTGAAACAATCTGTTCAAAATGCCACTTACGAACAAAAAGATCCGCTGTTAATTTACAAATTCGAATCTTTTGAACTTTTTAACGGAATGTTGGATACGGTAAATAAAGAAGTTTTGTCTTTCTTGTTTAAAGGTGAATTGCCATCGCAGGATGCAACGCGTGTTTTGCCGGCAAGAGAACAAAAAAGGGAAAAAGTTCAATTGAGCAAAGAAGAATATGGCGGTGGTGCTACCAGTCCGCAAGCTGCTTTAACACAACAGCCAAAAATAGTTGAAACTATTGTGCGCACTGAGCGAAAAATTGGACGAAATGAACAAGTAACCATTAAACACGTACTTTCCGGTGAAAATAAATCGGTGAAATACAAACAGGCCATTCCTTTAATTGAAAAAGGTGATTGGGTTTTGGTGGAGTAAAAATAACGTATCAAGCATAAAAAAGCTGTCCGAAATGAATTTCGGACAGCTTTTTTTGTTGATTGTGCCATTTTTTTTAAATTATTCTTGTTTCCTGTTAAATTTTTCAAAACAAAAATAGGCCCTATGGAGTATTCATTTTTGTATTTGCGTTTTTCTATATACAGTATGCTCCTATGGAGCTGTTTTAATCCTGTTGGGACTACCTATTTGCAGAAAATGGATTTCAGTAAAAACAATTCCCAGCGGGGCGACCTTTTTGTCTAACCTTATTTAAATTGAGGTAAGAGAAGTTGTGCCCAATTAAAAAGACTTACATAAATTGGTATTATGAAATAAATGACAGTATCTTTGATAGTATCAAATGATAGTATCAAAATGAAACCACCTTACGACATTAACACAAACATCTTAAAGTTAATAACTTCCATTTCAGAAAAAATAGGAGCAATTAATGCCAGTTTCTTAGACAAACCATCACCAAAATTAAGGAAGCAACATAAAATTAGAACTATATATTCTTCATTAAAAATTGAAGGAAACACATTAACTGAAGAACAAATTACTGCTATTATAGAAAATAAAAGCGTCATTGGACCTCAAAAAGATATTAGAGAAGTTATAAATGCTATTGAAATTTATGAGAATTTAGAACAATTTAGTCCGTATAATGAGAAATCATTTTTAAAAGCGTACCAAACTTTAATGAGGAATCTCATTGAAAAAGCCGGTAAGTATAGAACTCAAGGAGTTGGAATTGTGAAGGGAACAAAAGTGGCGCATTTAGCGCCTCCTTATGAAAATGTTCCATTTTTAATGAAAGACCTTTTTGATTATTTAAAAAATACGGAGGAAATTGAATTAATTAAAAGTTGTGTGTTTCATTACGAGATGGAATTTATTCATCCATTTTTAGATGGAAACGGCAGAATGGGACGATTATGGCAAACTTTGATTTTAATGGAAAAATATCCTGTATTTGAATATTTGCCTTTTGAGACACTTATCAGCAAGAACCAAGAGGAATATTATAATGCTTTATCAGACAGTGACAAATCTGGAAAATCAACAAAATTCATAGAATATATGTTGAACGTTATTGATATTTCATTGAGTGAATTATTAAAATTCAATAACCGAACGCTGTTTGAAAAAGACAGACTTGACTATTTCGTTTCTCTTCATAAAAGTGAATTTACGAGAAAGGAGTATATGGATGTTTTCAAAGAT
>CAMDPE010000229.1 GCA_945903795.1 Lutibacter flavus
CAATAAATAAAATCGGGTTTTTTTCGGCGAACAATCCACCGCTTTGTTTGGCTTTTTCAATAATTTCTCGTACATCTTTAACGCCCGAACTTATCGCACTTAAAGTATAAAACGGCCGTTTTGATTCCTTTGCAATAATATTGGCAAGCGTAGTTTTTCCAAGTCCCGGAGGTCCCCAAAAAATTAACGACGGAATAATGCCACGCTTAATATGCTCAGTCAACGCGCCGGTTTTACCCACCAAATGCTGCTGGCTAATGTAATCATCTAAGGTTTTCGGACGTATGCGTTCGGCTAAAGGTTCGTTCATAACGTAAAAATAGCGCAAATAATTAATTTATGTTGTGCTCTTGCAAATTTAGGTGATTTTGTAAGAAATGAAAGTTATTTAACCATTCAATTGTCTTGTGAATCGCAATTCTAAGCACTTATTTTATATATTTGAGGTCACTAAGAAATTGTTTGAATGAATGAACAAAAATCCAAATTCTCTAAAAAATTTATCAGCATTCCTGTTATTGCCGTTTTTATAATTTGGCTGGTTTATTTTATTGAAATTCAATTTGGCTATAATTTTAACGATTTTGGTATTTATCCACAAACATTATTGGGTTTACGTGGCATCGTATTTTCTCCGTTTTTGCATAGCAGTATAGAACATTTATTTAGCAATTCCATTCCTTTATTGGTAATGCTGGCAAGTTTGTATTATTTTTATGAAGGCATTGCCACAAAAGTTTTGTTATGGGGAATCTTTTTAACCGGACTCTTAACCTGGTCTTTTGCGCGTCCGTCCTATCATATTGGGGCCAGCGGAGTGGTTTATTTTTTGGTGAGTTTTATTTTTTTTAGTGGTGTTTTCCGAAAATATTATCGCTTGGCGGCAGTTTCCTTAATTGTAGTTTTTTTATACGGAAGCACTGTTTGGTACATTTTCCCGATAAAAGAGGAAATTTCTTGGGAAGGCCATTCTTCAGGTTTTTTGGTTGGATTTATTTTTGCCTTCATCTTCAAAAAAAATGGTCCGCAACCCGAAAAATTTGTGTTTTCCCACAACCCGGAGTTCGATGAACTATTTGATGAACACGGAAATTTTGCGCCACCAAAAGAAAATGAAGAGACTGAATTAACTGAATAGCAAAAAAAATGACAGTATTTACTGAAACATTTTCAACAAATACTGTCAGGTAATTCATAAATAAGTAACTATTTTATTCGGTAATCTCTGTGTCTTTAATTTCTACCACTTCAAGATCAAAAATAAGATCTTTGCCCGCTAAAGGATGATTTCCGTCAATAACAATTGTTTCCTCCCTAACTTCAACCACAAGCAAATTCATTTCTTGTCCATCCGGCGATTTTGAAACAAGTCCCATACCAACTTCGGGTGTAATATCTTGGGGAAGTTCGCTTCTTTTCACCTCTTGTCTTAAATCGCCATTGATGTCTCCATACGCTTCTTCTTTTGTAATGGTAATGGTTTTTTTTTCATTTAACTTCATGTCGATCAACCCTTTTTCAAAACCAGGTATTATCTGCCCTTTTCCTAATGTGAATTCTAAAGGTTCTTTTCCTTCAGAACTGTCAAAAACTTGTCCGTCAGATAATTTACCAGTGTAATGTACTTTAACCGTGTTGTTCTCTTTAACTTGATTCATACTTTATATTTTAATTTTAAAAAATACTCGTTGCATAATTCTTACGCAGCAAACATTTTAGTTTTAACTTACTTGAGCAGTAGCCACCAAAATCAAGCCAAAGAACTATAAAATTGAAGAGGATTTTTATAAATCTATTGTAATGATAAGTGTAAAATGATAAAATTGTGCTATAGCCCTTTAATGATGGTAAAGCGCAATTTTAGAACATTTTTCAAAATTATTAGTTAAAAAATAATTATAATCGGCAAGTTTGTCAGTTAAAGTTAATAGGAGGCTCACGTGAAAGTAAGTTTGATTTTTACTGTAAATGATGTGATTATTAATCTATACCTAATTTCAGTAGGTTTTTTTAGTAAATTGGATGGTTTCAGTGAAATCTGATTTTATTAATGGAACCTTTGTTTTTTTTGTAATTTATGAGTTATTAGTGTATTATAAATGAGCAGATAAAAGCATTATCGGCAATAATGATATTAAAAAATTACTTAATAATGTTAAATGTAAAAATTAAAGTAACTTTATCCCATAATAATAAACAACAGAAATTTACTATTTCAAATTAGCATCTTTTCCATGAATTTGCCGTTGTGCAACATTTGAAACTACAAGAAGCATTTTAAATTATGAAAAAATATTACTTACACAACGGAACTGAACAAGATGGACCATTCTACATTTCCCAGTTAAAAAAGAAAGGAATAACCAGCGAAACGGAAGTTTGGTTTAGAGGACTTTCTGATTGGACTTGTGCTGGCCAAATTGATGAACTCAAAGTGTTATTTACTGAATCAGTGTCACAACCACAAGAGGAATCACCATCAGAACCGCAATCAGAATCACCTCCACAATTACCGCCAATAAAACCAAGAAAAACTGAACAAGGAATTGAAACTGACACAGAACCAAAAAAAAATGGTTTACAAAAAAACTATTTGAAATTAGGATTAATTGCCATTGGTGTTTTAGTAGTTTTTGCATTATTCACTATGGTAATTACAAATAATTCCAAATCGAAATCATCGAATGTTAATGAAAAGATAATTACGATTGAAGAAAAGAAAATGACTATTGAAGAAAAAGAAAACGCGAACCCTAAACAATTTTTGAGTGTGGAAGGAAAATACACTAATAATATTTGGGGAACTAAATTCAAAGTGAAAGGTGATATTACAAATAAAGCAAGCAAATCAGATTATAGAAATATTAGTATCCGAATAAAATATTACTCAAAAACAAAGGCGTTAATTGAAAGTAAAGTTTATACAATTTATGAAGTTTTTCCGCCAAATCAAGTAAAGGCTTTTAAACTTGATGTTGCAAAATATAAAGATGTAAAATTTATCAGATTGAATATTGTTGGTGCTGCACCAAACTAAATGGGGTAAAAATTTTATGGTAAAATTGTTTAATTCATGAATATCTAAGAGAATTTGTAAACAACTTTAATTGTATTTGAAAATGCTATTAAATAATTAGACAATATGAACAATACGCTAAAAAACTGGCACCAATTTATTGAAACAAGGAGTCCCAAAATATTGGACGAACTTTTGGCAAATGACGTGATTTTTTATTCACCAATTGTTTGGGCACCGCAGGAAGGAAAGCAAATTACCAAAATCTATTTAATGGCGGCATTGGAAGTGTTTGGCGGTGAAAATTCTAATTTTAAGTATGTGAAACAAGTCGTTGACAACAACCAATTTATCTTGGAATTTATCACCTTGATTGATGGCGTAACCGTAAACGGCGTAGATATGATTGAAGTAAATGACGACGGTAAAATCATCAGTTTCAAAGTGATGGTTCGCCCGCTTAAAGCAATCAATAAAGTGCACGAAAAAATGGGGGAAATGCTTGAGAAGCTAAAACATCAGAAGGGAAAACCCTAAATATCTTGCCACTATTGCTAAAGTTTTAATATATCAAATACGATCAACGTTATTTAGGCATCGACAATTGACAAACTTGAAACTTGAAACCTGAAGCAGCCAAAAAACCTACATATTTCTCCTGTACTGTCCACCAACTTCAAACAAAGCATCTGTAATTTGTCCGATAGAACACACTTTACAAGCTTCCATTAATTGCTCAAAAATATTTTCGTTATTCACGGCTTTTTGTCTTAACAAGGCAATATGTTCTTTTACTGCGGAAGCATTTGCTTTGTTTAAATTCTCAACAACCGTAATTTGGTATTGTTTTTCTTTTTCGGTGGCTCTGATTACTTCTTGTGGTAAAACCGTTGGGGAGCCTTTGCTGCTTAAAAACGTGTTTACGCCAATAATCGGAAATTCACCATTGTGTTTTAAGGTTTCGTAATACAGGCTTTCTTCCTGAATTTTACTGCGTTGGTACATAGTTTCCATCGCGCCTAAAACGCCGCCGCGTTCTGTAATTCTGTCAAATTCAACATAAATGGCTTCTTCCACCAAATCGGTCAATTCTTCAATAATAAAGGAACCCTGAATCGGATTTTCATTTTTGGTCAATCCCAATTCTTTATTGATAATCAGCTGAATAGCCATTGCTCTTCGCACACTTTCTTCTGTTGGCGTTGTGATTGCTTCGTCGTAAGCGTTGGTGTGCAAACTGTTGCAATTGTCGTAAATGGCATACAAGGCCTGCAAGGTGGTGCGGATATCGTTAAAGTCAATTTCCTGTGCATGCAAACTTCTTCCCGAAGTTTGAATATGGTATTTCATCATTTGGGCTCTTGCGTTGGCACCATATTTTTCTTTCATGGCTTTCGCCCAAATTTTACGGGCAACCCTTCCAATCACTGCATATTCCGGATCAACGCCATTGGAAAAGAAGAAGGATAAATTCGGTCCGAATTCATTAATGTCCATGCCTCTCGACAAATAATATTCAACATAGGTAAATCCGTTTGCCAAGGTAAATGCCAATTGCGAAATTGGGTTTGCGCCGGCTTCAGCAATATGATATCCGGAAATGGAAACCGAATAAAAATTGATGATATTGTTGGCAATAAAATATTCCTGAACGTCGCCCATCAAACGCAAGGCAAATTCCGTGGAAAAAATACAGGTATTTTGCGCCTGATCTTCTTTTAAAATATCGGCTTGTACCGTTCCTCGCACTTTGGCGATGGTTTCTGTTTTAATTTTTTTATAAATTTCAATGGGCAAAACTTCATCTCCGGTTACGCCCAACAATTGCAAACCCAATCCGTTATTTCCTTCCGGCAATTCACCTTGATATTGCGGACGTGCAATGCCTTTTTTCTTGTAAATTCCTTTTATTTTTTCTTCAATTTCCTTTTCAAGTCCGTTGGCTGCAATATATTTTTCGCATTCCTGGTC
>CAMDPE010000230.1 GCA_945903795.1 Lutibacter flavus
ATTGTTGTCAACTACAGTTTCGAAATCGTGACTTCTTCGTAATTCTTTTTCAATTGACAAGTTGTCATTGCCAACCATTTTAATGGCCAATGTATCAAGAGCTGCAATTGGTAATTCCTCCGTTTGATTGTGCACGCCATCATAAGCAGTTTGTGTTGCGAAATTAATTCCGGCAAAACTTAATCCGAGGATGGCTATAATCCAAACACCCAAAAGCGATAATTTTGTGGTTGTGCTAAAGGATTTTACATTGCTTGACAGTATTTTTAACCCCAACATAAACAATACAACAAACGGAATTGCGATGGCAATAAAACCAAAAACCACCAATAGCCACATTGGTAAAATGGCATCAAAAAAGAATGGCGGATATTCCATAAAATCTCCTTCAAATCCTAAAATCTCAATGCTGCCAACTGAAAATGCGCCAATAATTAAGGCAATTAATGTGATTGAAGCTATAAAAATGATTAGAGCGCCAATAAATTTTCCAAACACTTTGAGTATAGCCATAATAATTTTGCCAATTGTGTCAATCACTTCATGAATGCCAGATCTTGTTTTGTTTTTAAATTCCGAGCTTCTTACGGTATCGCTAACTTCGTTTACCCCACTTTTTACCCTGGATGATACATCTTGAAATTCTTCTCTAATTTTTCGTTCAATGTTGCTGATATTTACCGGCTCTCCTTTCATTTGTAATTTTTCGGCAGTGGTTTCAGCTTGCGGAATTAATATCCATAATAAAATGTAGATCAAAAATCCGGTTCCGAAAAAGAAAAATAATACCAGCCACAACAAGCGCATCCAAATAACGTCCATACCAAAGTAATGCGCCAATCCCGAGCAAACACCGCCTAAAAACTTATCGTCGCTATCTCTAAACAACTTTTTTGAAGCTGTTTTTTGACTGAATTTTGGCTCATCCTCAAAAAGTTCTTCATCCACCGAATAATCTTCCGGTCTTCCCATTATTTTGGTAATTTCATCAATGTCGCTGTCGTTGATAACCATACGGTCATTGGTAATTCTTTCCGAAAGCAATTCTCCTATCCGAAGTTCAATATCATTTAATATTTCGTCTCTTCCTTGTGGGTCGTCGCTTAAGGATCGTCTAATGGCATCTAAATAAAGTTTTAGCTTTTGATAGGCTAATTCATCAATATGAAAGAAGATGCCTCCTAAATTTATGTTTATTGTCTTATTCATTTTAGTTTGATTTATTTTTTGGTTACTAAGTTTACTGCTTCTACAAGTTCACTCCAAGTAGTATTTAATTCGTTCAAAAATAATTTGCCCGTTTCTGTAAGGCCATAATATTTTCGTGGCGGTCCGGATGTTGACTCTTCCCAACGGTAATTGAGCAAACCAACATTTTTTAAACGTGTTAATAAAGGATAAACCGTTCCTTCAACAACCAATAACTTGGCGTCTTTCAGCTCCGATAATATTTCAGATGTATAAGCATCGCCATGTTGTAATATGGAAAGTATACAATACTCTAAAACTCCTTTTCGCATTTGCGCTTTTGTGTTCTCTATCTTCATAAGTTTCGTTTTTAACTATGCTATTTAATAAATTCTATGGTGAATGGATAATCGTAATATTCACCATTGGTTGCTTTTATGCTGGCCGAAATAACTGTGGCAATGATTAAAATGAGTGCCGGAATAATTCCCAATAGTACGGCGACCAATCCCAATCCCAGCGTAAAAATTGTAAGAGGAATAATTAACAGTGCCAATAAAAATGAGTAAAGCATTAAGCTCAACTGAAAATTAACAACTGCTTTTCCGTGTGTGTCAATATAAGCGCTTTCGCTTTTTTTGGCTGTCCATAATATGAAAGGCGCAATCACATTCCCAAATGGAAAAATCCATCCTGCAAAACTGCTTAAGTGGGTAATTGAACTGTATGTTTTATCATTTTGAGTAATCATAATTCTAGGATTTTAAATATCTTACACAAATGTATGAATTTTATATAGTATTATGCAAAGCATAGTACTACATTTTAACATAAAATTAACATATGTATTTTTTGTTTTTTATGAAATATATATGAATAATAAATAACTTGGCGGTATAAATAATTGTATATTTGGTTTCAAAATAGCTATGAAATGCATTATAATGAAAAAGAAATGAAAAAAAAATCTGATCTAAAAGATGTGGATTTAAAGTTCTCCCTTAAAAATAAAGATGCGTTAATAAAACGATTGAATGAGCAAGAATTGCTTATTGACGATCTTAAAAAAGTTGAAGAAAAATACCAAGATTTATTCAATAACTCTATCGACGGAATATACAAAAGTACGGAGGCAGGCAAGTTTATTGAGGTAAATGCTTCGTTGGTTGAAATGTTAGGTTATGATTCTAAGGAAGAATTGCTAAACATTGATATTAAATCCAAGCTTTATTTTGATATTTCTGAAAGAGATCAGCAATGGAGTATGGCTAATAGAACTCTTAAAAAAAGTGATTTTTATCGCTTACGTAAAAAAGATGGTTCTGAAATTTGGGTGGAGGATCACGGCAGAAATGTATTTGCTGATGATGGCAAGACAATTTATTATGAAGGTATTTTAAGGGACGTTTCCGATAAAAAGAAACATGATGATGTGCTTGATGTGTTGCTGAAAATTTCTAAAAAAGGGTATGCGTTGTCAAGTTTAAAAGAATTTGTACAGTTTATTCAATTGGAATTGGGACGCATTATCGACACCAATAATTTTTATATTGCGTTTATCAACAAGGAAAAACACACCATCAATATTCCTTTTATTTCCGGTGAAGAATCTGATGAGGAATTTCCTGCCGAAAAATCAATGACTGCACACCTAATTAACACCAACAAAACAATACTTATATATGAAGAGGGACTTAAAAAGTTGCTGGAAAATAATATTATTAAACTAATTGGGTCTTCAGCGAAAGTATGGCTTGGGGTTCCATTAAGATTTAATGATGAGGCTATTGGTGCAATTGTTGTCCAAAGTTACGACAATGAAAATGCCTTTAAAGAAAGTGATATTGAATTATTGGAGTTTGTGGCTTCACATATTAGTTTGGCCATTCAACGTAAAAAAATTCACCAGGAAACAATTATTTCAAAGCAAATTTTAAGAAATGTACTGGATAATATTCCAATTAATGTTTTTTGGAAAGATACAGACTCTAATTTTTTGGGTGTTAATGCTATTTCTTTGGAGGAAATGTCACTAGAGCACGAAAGAGAAGTTATTGGTAAAAGTGATTTTGATTTTTATGACAAAAAGGATGCTGAAAAATATAAGGCTGATGAAGAAGCTATTATGTTAAGCGGCAAACCTAAATTAAATTATCAGGAAACCCATATCAAAAATGGAGAAGTAAGTTGGTATGTATCTAATAAAATTCCCTTTTTTGATGAAAATAACCAAGTAATTGGCCTTGTTGGTACTTCTGAAGATATTTCTGAACGAAAACGAATCCAACTGGAGATGGAAAAATTATCTGGGGAATTAAAACTTCAGAATGAAACAAAAAACAAATTTTTCTCTATTATATCTCACGACTTAATAAATCCTATTGCTGGAATTATTGGGTTTTCTGAACTATTGAAAGAAAATTCGGCAGATTTATCGCCAGAAAAAATTAAATCATTTGCAACCATTATTAACAAGTCTGCAAATTTTACCTTGGCCTTGCTTCATGATTTATTGGAATGGTCAAGAGTTCAAATAGGTAGTATTGAAGCCGATAAAAAAGACTTTAATTTAAGTGATTTATTGACACATAATATTGCGGGTGCAAATCCGCTTGTTTCTTCAAAAAAGATTGGTTTAAAGGCTAATTTTCCTAAAAATTTAAGTGTTTCTGCAGATAAAAAAATGATTTCTACCATCACAAGAAACTTATTGTCAAATGCCATTAAATTTACGCTAAAAGGCGGAACGATTACAGTTTCTTCAAAAGAAAGGATGATAAATGGCAAGAAAATGATAGAAACTACCATCGCCGACACAGGAATTGGTATGAGTGAAGAAAAGGTTAGGAATCTTTTTAAAATTGAACATAATTACAGATCGGCCGGAACAGACAAAGAAGCAGGAACAGGTTTAGGCCTGGTGCTTTGCAATGAGTTTATCGAAATAAACAGCGGAACTATTAAAGTGATTAGCCAAGAAAATGTAGGCAGCAGTTTTATCTTTACTTTGGAAGCATCATCCTAAATAATAAGCTTTTTATAAAAAATATATCGGTCTTTTTTTTATAAATTGCCGAAAATTAAATTTTATGAGTGTTACCGTAAAACAAATGAACCGATTTCTGTTTTTTAAATTGCCATCGGCATTTTTATGTGGCGTAAGGTTAAAGGAACTCGACAATTCAAAAACGATTGTTACGGTAACGCATCGGTGGATCAACCAAAATCCTTTTAATTCTATGTATTTCGCAGTACAGTCCATGGCGGCTGAATTGACCACTGGCGCTTTGGTGATTAAGAAAATTAAAGAAAGCGGCAAGCAAATTTCCATGTTGGTGACCAACCACAACGGTACTTTCACAAAAAAGGCAGTTGGAAAAATAATATTTACCTGTACCGATGGTTATTTAATTGATGCAGCGCTGCAAAGAACAATTGAAACCGGAGAGGGACAAACTATTTTATTGAAATCGTTAGGCTTAAACCAAAATAATGAACAGGTTTCTGCTTATGAATTTGAATGGAGCGTAAAATTGAAATCGAAGAAATAAACAGAAAATACAAATTATTTAAACAAAAAAAAGCGCTTTCTAAAAGCGCTTTTTTTGTTTAAACTTCTAAAGATTCCAATTCTTTATAGTTTCTGTTTAATTTTCTCAGCAAAATTCCGTAAATAATTCTGTAATAAGCCCATATAATTCCGCACATTACAAGCAATAATATAATTTGAACCACAACCATAACTGTCAGAAATTTATCAGAATCCAGCGCAGAATTTACAGGCATCAAATTTTCAATT
>CAMDPE010000231.1 GCA_945903795.1 Lutibacter flavus
GGTTTTACAACTGTTAGAGATTTAGGAGGAACAGGCGTGAATGTATCACTTCGTAATGCAATTAATTCAGGAAAAATTAAAGGGCCAAGAATTTTCACTGCAGAAAAGTCGTTAGCTACAACAGGTGGACACGCCGATCCCACAAATGGAAGCAGTAGAGAACTAATGGGCGATCCAGGGCCTAAAGAAGGCGTTGTAAATAGCGTGGAGGATGCAAAAAAAGCGGTACGCCAAAGATATAAAAATGGTGCGGACTTAATAAAAATTACAGCAACTGGCGGTGTACTTAGTGTTGCCAAAAGTGGTCAAAACCCACAATTTACTGTGGAAGAAATTAAAGCAATAACTGAAACTGCCAAAGATTATGGAATGCACGTTGCAACACACGCACATGGTGATGAAGGAATGAGACGAGCAATTTTGGGAGGCGTTAAAACCATTGAACACGGCACTTTAATGTCTGAAGAAACAATGGATTTAATGATTAAATACAATGCCTATTTGGTGCCAACAATTACCGCAGGAAAAGAAGTGTCTGATAAAGCTAAAGTCAAAGGATATTACCCTGATATTGTAGTTCCTAAAGCCTTAGAAATAGGCCCAAAAATTCAAAGTACTTTTGCAAAGGCTTATAAAAAAGGAGTTGGAATTGCCTTTGGAACAGATGCAGGGGTTTTTGATCACGGTAAAAATGGAAAAGAATTTAGTTATATGGTGGAAGCTGGAATGTCCGCCATTGAAACAATTCAATCTGCAACCATTACACCTGCTAAAATTCTAAATATGGAAGAAAAAATTGGAATCATTGAAGTGGGTAAATTAGCGGATATTATTGCGGTTGATGAAGATCCAACCCAAAACATACATACTATGGAAAACGTGACTTTTGTTATGAAAGAAGGTTTGATTTACAAACAATAATTTTGTTATTAAAAAATAATATGTTGGTAAGCGCCAATATCCGGAGGCGTAGTTCTTGTAACGCCTAAAATATCATTTGGCGCTAAAATTCTCCCGGCTTCACTGCCCTTTTTAACAGCATCAGATTTATCACCAATGATTAATTCATTGGTCTCAGGCGATTTAAAATGCGGATTTCCGTTAAAAACATTGTCAATATAGTGAATTGGATCGTTAAAATCCTTTAATCTGAGCAGGTTATTTTTGAAGGAATAATTGAAAATGGTTCCTTCAACTTTGTCGATCACCAATTCAATATTGCTGTTTCCGTCGATAATGCAATTGGTGAAATTTGCTGCGTGTAAATCTCGTTTTTCAACAAGTTGCGCATTGTTTTTGCTGTAAGTAAAAAAATTATTGACCAAAACGCTTGGATATTGCCGAAAACTATTGCTCCAATAATTGGCAAAAGTAGAATGCACAAAATTATAAGTTCCGCCGATGGTGCAGGCCAACGATGATTGTCCGCTGTTATTAATCACCAAATTTTCTCCATAAATATTTGTTTCTCGTCCTAAAATCCCAAAGTTGGAACTGTTGTAAATCTGGCTGTTTTTAATGATTAAAGTAGGAGCAGAGTTGTCACCTATTGAATCAGAAATAATTCCTGCGGAAGCATTTTTAATGATGGTATTTTTTATGCTGTTATTTTTACTGCCTGCACGCAACCAAATTGCGCCCCATTGTCCGGGAATTTCCCTGAACTGCGGCTCAAGACGGTCGCCTTCAATAATGACTTTGTTGTTTATTTCTCCGTTGATAATTAATGTGGCGTTTTTTGAAATCACCAATCCCGAATTTGCGTGAAAGTGAATTTTAGCGCCAGCTTCAATGATTAGTGTTTTAGATGCCGGAACTGCGCAATAACCATAAATTACGTAAGGTTTTTCGTTGGTGAAAGTGGTGTTATCTTCGAGGAAAAACCCGTTTATTTTTAAATCTTCGCCTTCAGTTGTTTTTCCGATAGCAATTGTTTCAATAAAACCATTTGAATCTTTTGAAGGAAACAAAAAATGGGCATCTTTCACCAAAGTCACCAATTTCACCTCCTGCAAATTTTCGCCACTGTCAAAAACAATTTCATCCGTGTAAATTGGATTGGTAACCCGGCTGTAATCGATGGTGGTTTCAATAAAAATATAGAGACTGTCTTTGGCCAAAATCTCCACATTTTCAAAAATTTTGCCGGGAACTCCATCAACATTCAATCTGTAAAAAGAATTTTCGCCTTTGCCAAGTCCGATAAAAGGAACAGAAATGTCTTTATTGCTTTTGTTGTAAACTTTTAAATTAAAAGTACTGGAGCCAATATTGGTAAAAACGGTATCCAAATACACCGTGTCTTTTGAAAAAGTAAGTTTGCCTGAACTCAATTCCGCCGAAAAATCTTTTCTGCAAGATGAAAAGATCAGCAGCAATGAAGCACAAATAAAACTTACATAATAACGCATTCTGGTTGTTTTTGTAAATGTAAAAATAATTTGCGGCACATCATTTCTTGATCAACTCAATTTCATACAATTTACCCCAATGTTTCCCGGTCACAAAAAGGCGATTGCTATCTTTGTCGAAAGCGATTCCGTTTAACACTTCATCAGCATCATCCAATTTTTGTTCTTTTTCAATAATACTTTTTAAAGAAGTTAAATTGGCCACGCCTTCAACTTTTCCTGTAGCTGGATTTACCATTAAAATGGTGTTTTGCTGCCATATATTCGCATAAATCAATCCGTTTACAAATTCCAGTTCGTTCAGTTTTTCAACTTTGCGCTCGTTGGTGTAAACTTCAATATAATTTTCCTCAATAAGCGTTTCCGGATTCAAAAACCAGATAAATTCTGTACCGTCTGTTTTAATTAATTTTTCGCCGTTGTGCGTTAATCCCCAACCTTCACGACTTTTGGTATAATTAAAAGTTTTTTCTAGCTCAAACGTATTTAAATCATACACAAAACCAATGCCTGCCTGCCAGGTAAGCTGATACAATTTATTGTTGAAAATGGTGATTCCTTCTCCAAAATATTGTTCGTCTATATCTTTTTGCTGTAAAACTTTTCCTGTTATTAACTCAACTTTCCTGATGGAAGAACTCCCTTTTCTTCCAGTTCCTTCATATAAAAATCCGTTTAAATATTCCAAACCCTGCGTATAAGCGCCTTTATCGTGCGGATAGGAATTTATAATTTTGTAAGTATAAATTTCAGGTGCCGAATCGGCCAAAAAATAAATTGTTTCTGAAACTTTCGCTGTTTTATCTTCATAAAAAATGATGGCGGTTATCGTGTGTTTTCCTAATTTGAAATCATTAATTTTTAGGGTAGCGGAATTTTGACTGCTTTTTACTTTTTTGTCATCCAATAAAAATTGGACAGAATCAATGGTTTTATTATTTTTTTCTGAAACAGAAATGGTCAATTCTTTATTTGTCTGAATTTTTTGAGGTGCATTTATCATAAAATTATGTTCACTTTTACAAGAGAAAATGGCAAGGAATATAAAAAAACTAAAAAATGATTTGTAGAACATAACTTAAAATGGCGTTTTATGAATTTTTTATGTAAATAAAATAAATTATTTGTTTGAAGTTTCAAAAATATAGTTAAATTTGCAGTCTTAAAAATAAAATTACATTTAAAACGAGTTTACGATGAAAAAAGGTATACACCCAGAAAATTATAGAATGGTAGCATTTAAAGATATGTCAAATGAAGATGTATTTTTGACTCGTTCAACAGTAAACACTAGAGAAACTCTTGAAGTAGATGGTGTTGAATACCCTTTGGTAAAATTAGAGATTTCAAGAACTTCACATCCATATTACACAGGTAAAACTAAAATGGTTGATACTGCAGGACGTATTGATAAGTTCAAAACGAAATATGCGCAATTCAAAAAATAATTCGCAACATTAAAAATATTTAAAATCCTCAACGAAAGTTGGGGATTTTTTTGTTTATAACATGGATTTAACCCTAATAAAATTAGGTGATTTTGATTTTTAATAAATTCTTCAGATTAAATTATACGAATGAAATGCGCGCTATCTAACTAATATTTAGTAGCTTAGTAATATTATTAACTAAAAATATCTAATTATGAAGATTTTAAAAGGTTTATCGATTTTCATTATTGTATTATCTTTTTTGAATTGTACTACTAATGATAAAAGGCTACTGCAATGTTGAAGCCAGAAAATTTAAAGGAAAACCAACACATGTATGTTATTGAACGTGAAATTCCAAATGCAGGCAAATTAACTGCGGAAGAGTTAAAAGCGATTTCAAAAATTTCTTGTGGCGTATTGGAAAAAATGGGATCCGAAATTCAATGGGCACATAGCTATGTAACCAATGATAAAATTTATTGCGTTTATCTTGCGCCAAATGAAGAAATGGTTAGGGAACATGCGAAACAAGGCGGATTTCCAGCAAATTCTGTAAGCAAGGTTGCAACAATTATTGATCCAAAAACGGCAGAATAACTTATTTTGTTTTGGACTCAAATACTTTTTTCGAATAAAGAAAAAACCCATTGCATTGCAATGGGTTTTTTAATTTATAATTAAGCGAGGCTGATTATTAGGCCAGCATCGTTACCGGATTTTCAATAAATTGTTTTAGGGTTTGCAAAAAGGCAGCGCCGGTTGCTCCGTCAACTGTTCTGTGATCGCAAGCCAAGGTAACTTTCATGGTATTTCCAACCACAATTTGACCATTTTTAACCACAGGTTTTTGAATGATTGCACCTACTGATAAAATTGCCGAGTTTGGCTGATTGATAATAGAAGTAAATTCAGAAATTCCAAACATCCCAAGATTTGAAACGGTAAATGTGCTTCCTTCCATTTCTGCAGGTGTTAGTTTTTTAGATTTTGCCCTTACCGCCATATCTTTTACTTCAGCATCAATTTGCGTCATTGATTTCTGATCGGTAAAACGAATCACAGGAACTACCAATCCGTCTTCAACAGCAACAGCAACCCCAACATTTACGTGGTGGTTTATGCG
>CAMDPE010000232.1 GCA_945903795.1 Lutibacter flavus
AATCCGCATAAAATGGTTTGTTCTCCCATTAAATCCGATTTTACCTCAGCAACAAATGAAGAATGCAACACCCCTGCTTTATGTCCGCCCGTAGCCGCACAATACGCTTTTGCATACTCAAATCCGTCACCGTTTGGGTCGTTTTCTGGATGCACCGCGATCAATGTCGGTACGCCGAATCCGCGCTTGTATTCTTCACGAACTTCAGAGCCGGGCGACTTTGGCGCCACCATAATTACCGTAATGTCTTTGCGGATTTGCATTCCTTCTTCCACAATATTGAATCCGTGGGAATAAGAAAGGATCGATCCTTTTTTCATCAAAGGCATAATGGCCGAAACCACGCTTGTATGCTGTTTGTCGGGCGTTAAGTTGATCACCAAATCGGCCGCAGGAATCATTTCTTGATAAGTTCCTACTTTGAATTTATTGTCTGCCGTATTTTTATAAGATTGACGTTGTTCTTTGATCGCTTCCGGGCGCAAAGTATAAGAAACATCCAATCCGGAATCTCTCATATTTAATCCTTGATTTAACCCTTGAGCCCCACACCCCACAATTACAATTTTTTTCCCTTTGAGTTTTTTTACGCCGTCTTCAAATTCAGATGAATCCATAAATTCACAGATACCCAATTGCTGTAATTGTAAACGTAACGGTAATGTGTTAAAATAATTTGCCATTTTTATACTGTTTATTTTTGAGTTGATTATTTATGGGTGTGATGTTTCAATTATGATTTACAGAAAACACACCCCTAACCCCTCTCAAGAGGGGAATTTGATTCGTTGAACTTCGGTCTTCTGACTTCGGTCTTCTGATTTTTTTAATTCATTTCCTTCAATACTTCTGATATTGCCATTCTTGGCCTTGAGATCGCGATGCGTCCGGAACGCACAAATTGCAGCAATTTATAAGGCTTCAATTTTTGATACATATTGTCAATATCTTCTTTTAATCCAGAAGCCTCAATCACAAAATAACGTTCGGTGATGGCGATGATATGCGCTCTTCTGAATTTTAATTTATTCTGAATATTTTCATCATATAAATGTTCCGACGAAATTTTAAACAAAGCCGTTTCGTGATATATAATCTCGTCTTCGGTATGGAAAAATGCGCCAATCACTTCTATTTGCTTTTCAAGTTGAAGGACCACTTTTCGAATCAGTGTTTCTGATACAATCACCACAAAAGTAAATCGGTGCACATGGTCAATTTCCGATTCAGAAACAGTCATGCTTTCGATGTTAATATGTCGTTTTAAAAATATGGCCGACAATCTGTTCAATATTCCAATATTATTTTCGGTATAAACCGATACGGTATAAACTTTTTTTTCTTCCATAACTAGCTCAATCTTATATCTGAAACACTTGCTCCTGTTGGTATCATTGGAAATACGTTGCTTTCCGGTTCAATGACCACTTCCAAAAAATAAGCCTCTTTTGAATCGGTCATTTTTTTGATGGCAGCCGCCAAATCTTCACGTTTTGAAACCCTGTTGGCTTCAATGCTGTATCCTTCCGCAATTTTCACAAAATCGGGATTTGTCATCACCGTTGAAGCATAACGTCGGTCAAAAAATAACTCCTGCCACTGTCGCACCATTCCTAAAAAGCTGTTATTCAGCACCACAATTTTTACGGCGGCTTTGGTTTGAAGGATGGTTCCCAATTCCTGAATGGTCATTTGATAACCGCCATCGCCAATAATGGCAATCACTTCACGGTCTGGAGCGCCCATTTTTGCACCAATGGCTGCCGGCAAGGCAAATCCCATCGTTCCCAATCCGCCAGAGGTAATGTTACTTCTTGTTTTATTGAATTTCGCATAACGCCACGCAATCATTTGATGTTGGCCAACATCTGAAACGATTACCGCTTCTCCTTTGGTTTCTTTATTTATTCCTGCCAAAACTTCACTCATAGTCAAGCCTTCTTTAGTAGGATTTAATTGATCATTTATCACGGTCTCCTTTTCAATTTCATACAATTTTTGAAATTCTTTCATCCATTCGCTATGATTGCCTTTGTTCACAAATTGCATAATCTCAACCAAAGATTCTTTTACGGTTCCCAAAACAGCCACATCAGTTTTTACATTTTTATCCACTTCTGAAGGGTCAATTTCAAAATGAATAATTTTTGCCTGTTTGGCGTAAGTATTTAAATTTCCGGTCACGCGATCATCAAACCGCATTCCAATGGCGATCAATACATCACATTGGTTTGTCAATACATTTGGCGCGTAATTTCCGTGCATCCCAACCATACCTACATGCAATGGATGGTCGGTTTCTAGCGCCGACAAGCCCAAGCCTGTACAAGCCGACGGAATGCCGGTTTTTTCCATAAAGTTTTTAAATTCGTTTTCAGCACTGCCAAGAATCACGCCTTGACCAAAAACAATAAATGGTTTTTTGGCTTGATTTATTAAAACAGCTGCTTCTTTTACTTTCTCTATGTTCAATGTCGGAGTTGCCTTATAACTTCTTACTTTTTGGCATTTTTTATATAGAAAGTCTAGTTCCCCAAATTGAGCATCTTTGGTAATGTCAATTAATACCGGACCTGGGCGACCCGATTTTGCGATGTAAAATGCTTTTGCAAAAACCTCGGGAATTTCACTTGCTTTTGTAATTTGATAATTCCATTTGGTAACTGGTGTTGAAATACCAATTATGTCCGTTTCCTGAAATGCATCAGAACCCAACAAATGAGAACCAACCTGGCCGGTGATACAAATCAAAGGCGTTGAATCTATTTGTGCATCAGCAATTCCGGTCACCAAATTGGTGGCACCTGGACCAGAAGTTGCAAAAACAACTCCAACCTTTCCCGTTACACGTGCAAAACCTTGCGCCGAATGTATGGCGCCTTGCTCATGGCGTGACAAAACGTGGTGAAACTTCGCTCTATATTTGTATAATTCATCATAAACCGGCATAATGGCGCCTCCGGGATAACCGTAAGCCAATGTTGAACCTTCTTCCAACAAACATCGAATGACCGCTTCGGCTCCTGATATTCTAACCGATTTAGCCGCTGCTGTTTCCTGAATTTCTTTCTTTAATGTTTCCATACCTTTAAAATTTATCCGTAACACAACCTTCAGAAGCTGTTGAAACGATTTTAGCATATTTGTACAATATTCCTTTTTTATGTTTTGGCTCAGGTGCTTTCCATTGTGCTTTTCTTAAAGCCAGTTCTGACTGAGATAATTTGACGTTGATTGTTTTGTTTTTTGCATCAATCACAACCACATCGCCATCTTTTAAGAGAGCAATGGTTCCGCCCGATTGTGCTTCAGGAGTGATATGCCCCACCACAAATCCATGCGTACCACCCGAAAAACGTCCGTCTGTTATTAAAGCAACCGTTTTTCCCAAACCTGCACCCATAATCATAGAGGTAGGTTTTAACATTTCAGGCATTCCTGGTCCGCCTCTGGGACCAACATAACGTATAACCACCACATCACCTTTTGATACTTTTCCTGCGCTAATACCATCATTTGCCGCTTGCTCTCCATCAAAAACAACCGCTTTTCCTTCAAATAAATCCCCTTCATTTCCGCTTATTTTAGCCACAGATCCTTCTATCGCTAAGTTACCGTACAAAATTTGGATGTTCCCTGATGATTTTAAGGCTTTTTCAGTAGGATGAATAACGTGTTGGTCATCTTCAAAACTTAAAGGTGTCACATTGGCCAAATTTTCAGCAATCGTTTTTCCGGTAACGGTCATACAATCCCCGTGCAACAATCCTTTATCCAGCAAATATTTCATCACGGCAGGCGTTCCGCCAACTCCGTGAACATCTTCCATCAAATATTCACCACTTGGTTTTAAATCGGCAATCACTGGCGTCCTGTCGCTCACACGTTGAAAATCTTCTAAAGTAAAATCAATATCTGCCGCATGGGCAATTGCCAAATAATGTAACACCGCATTGGTTGATCCACCCAAGGCATTTACCAAAGCCACTGCATTTTCCAACGATTTTTTGGTAATAATGTCTAAAGGTTTTAGATCAAGTTCTAATAAATTTTTAATAGCCGCAGCGATTCTTTCAGTTTCCGTTGCTTTTTCCTCGTTTTCGGCAGGAATGGAGGAATTAAAAGGCAATGCAAAACCCAAGGCTTCTATGGAAGACGACATCGTATTGGCCGTGTACATTCCCCCACATGCTCCTGCTCCAGGAATGGCATTTTTTATAATTTCCCTAAATTCTTCTTCTGAAATGGCACCTGATAATTTTTGACCCAATGCCTCAAAAGCAGAAACAATATTTAATTTTTTACCTTGATATCTTCCCGAAGCAATTGTTCCGCCATATACCATTAACGATGGACGGTTCAACCGCAACATTGCCATAATGGCACCGGGCATATTTTTATCGCAGCCAACAACAGTTACCAAAGCATCATAACTTTGGGCATTCATAACCACTTCAATCGAATCTGCAATAATATCACGAGAAGGCAAAGAATAGTTCATTCCTGAAGTTCCCATAGAAATACCATCACTAACACCAATGGTGTTAAATACAAGTCCGACCTGATTTTTTTTGTTGACTTCCTCCTTTATTTTATAGGCCAAATTGTTCAAATGCATATTGCAGGGATTTCCGTCGAAACCTGTGCTAGCAATACCAACTTGTGGCTTTTTCATATCTTCATCCGTCAAACCAACGCCATATAACATGGCTTGGGCAGCAGGCTGCGTTTCATCTTGGGTTACTCTTTTGCTGTATTTATTTAGTTGCATTTATTATTGTAAGTATTTATTTTGTTAAAATTTATTGATTATACCTAAGTTTTAATCGCCGTTTTAAAATAAACGCCAAATTTAAACCTGTCATTTGTTTTGTGGTTTATGCATTTATTTATTTTACAGTATCCACTTTCTGTTAATTTTAGTTATATTTCTGTTTTTCATTTAGTTAACCATATTTTTTTTACA
>CAMDPE010000233.1 GCA_945903795.1 Lutibacter flavus
AAATTTTGGTAAAAGTACAAAAAAGAGGTTGTGATTTTCACAACCTCTTTTTTGAATGAATTAAATTTTTGCCAATTCCACTTTTGCGGTAATGGTCACATCTTCGCCAATCATCAAACTTCCGGCTTCCAAAACAGAATTGTATTTTAGGCCAAAATCGGTTCTGTTAATAACGCCTGTAACTTTCAAACCAGCTTTTGTGTTTCCCCAAGGATCTTTTGTGGTGCCGCCATAAGTCATTGCCAAAGTAATTTCTTTGGTTACACCGTGCAAACTCAATTTTCCTTTTAAATTGTATTTTCCAGTTCCTGTTTTTGTAACAGAAGTGCTTACAAAGGTCATTTTTGGATAGTTGTAGGTCTCAAAAAAGTCAGCGCCTCTCAAATGCTCATCTCTTTTTGCATTGTCGGTATTTACGCTGTTTACATCAACCGTAAAGTTGATTTTAGCGTCAGAAAAGTCATCTTTTGTGGTTGTTACTGAACCTTCATAGGTAGAAAAGATGCCTTCAACTTCAGAAATGACCATATGGTCAACGGCAAAACGAATAGATGAATGCGATGCGTCAATATTCCATTTGGATTGGGCACTCAACAAAGTGATGCTAAATAAGGCAATTAGGATACTTAATTTTTTCATGATTTAGATATTTTTATGTTATTTATTAATTAGAGTGCAAATATATGTCAAAACAATATATGTTGCAACATATATTGTAAAATAAATTATTTAATTTACATTCAGAAAAGATAAAATGTTATATATCTGTATTTTATGTATAAAAAATTAAATTTTATTTACCGCCCAAAAAGTGTAAATTTGCACTAATTAAATAAAGTATGCAGGAAGAACAGGTCATATTGGTAAACGAGCAGGATGAAAAAATTGGGTTAATGCCAAAAATGGAGGCGCATCAAAAAGCGGTGCTTCACAGGGCATTTTCGGTATTTGTGTTCAATGATAAAAATGAATTGCTGTTGCAGCAACGCGCTGCCCATAAATATCATTCACCTTTATTGTGGACAAATACCTGTTGCAGCCATCAACGAGACAGGGAAGAAAATGTAGCAGCCGGTAAACGGCGTTTGATGGAAGAAATGGGCTTTGTTTGCGATTTAAAGGAAGTGACGTGGTTTATTTATAAGGCACCGTTCGACAATGGGCTGACAGAACATGAGCTGGACCATATCCTGATTGGCCATTTTAATGAAAACCCTATTTTGAACAAAGAAGAAGTGGAAAGTTTTAAATGGATGACCATTAAAGAAGTGAAATTTGATATGCAAAAGCGTCCTGAAATTTATACGGAATGGTTTAAAATCATTTTTGAAAAGTATTACAGTTTTATAAGCCATAAATAAGAAAATATAGTGAAAGTAACCGTAAACAGAAAAGCACATTTTAACGCAGCGCACCGATTGTACAATTCAGATTGGACGGATGCGCGAAACGCCACCGTATTTGGCAAATGCGCCAACCCAAATTATCACGGCCATAATTATGAGCTGATTGTTTCGGTTAAGGGAGAAATTAACCCTGAAACTGGTTTTGTGATGGATATGAAAATTCTGAAAGCTTTAATAGAAACTGAAATTGAGGCGGAATTTGACCATAAAAATTTGAACGTGGAAGTTTCCGAATTCAAAACATTAAATCCCACTGCCGAAAATATTTCCGTTGTTATTTGGAACAAACTGCGTCCCAATATTGATAAAAATTTGGAACTGTCCATAACCCTTTATGAAACTCCAAGGAATTTTGTGA
The DNA here is from genome assembly GCA_945903795.1 of Lutibacter flavus. Lineage (GTDB taxonomy): Bacteria > Bacteroidota > Bacteroidia > Flavobacteriales > Flavobacteriaceae > Lutibacter > Lutibacter flavus_A. Next base: position 1,765 of record CAMDPE010000233.1, read on the forward strand.
CTTATACGGGGGATTAAAAAAAAGTTAAATATTAAATATTAAAAGTTAAATATTAAAAGTTGAAATCTAAAATCTAAAATCTAAAATCTAAAATCCTCCTCTTGAGAGGGGGTTAGGGGTGTGTTTTTCTTTTAAACAAATCAAAAAACCAAATACGAATAATCTCTAACATTAAGGACAAATTGGATGGGTCAAATCACAAAAAAATGTGGCAACCGTACTTTTAAAAGCAGATTGCCACAGATTTTTTAAAAGCATCGTTACAATACTTAATTTTTTTATTTCGCTGCTTTCTTACAGGTATTGATTCCGAAAATAGTATAAAGCGGACAAAAACTCACCAAACTTGTCAGCAAGAAAATAAACGCAAATGCCAAAAGCACTAAGGCCAACGTGCCTTCTATTTTACCCAAATAATACAAAACGGAAATCGCAACGGCGATTAATACGCGAACCAACTTGTCTGCAGAACCCATGTTTTTTTTCATTATCTCAATTTTTTAAAGTTAACAATGAATAAAGATAAAAAAAAATTACGAATCCTTTTTATTTTTATTTAATTCGTCCTGAAGCCTTCTCATCGCTTTTTGTTCGCGTTCCAATGCTTTTTCCTTATAGATACCAAATTCTTCCTCAGCTTGTTTTAAAGACAGTGTGCATTGCGTGGTGATACTGTTGCTTTGTCTGAATTTGTAGATAAAAAACAGGAGCGCTCCTATCAACCCTAAAACAATTAAAAAAAACATAGTTTTAAACACGGATTTGTCAAATTGCATTCCGAATAACGAAATACTTTCTTTTTCATCGATTAAGCTGGTAATTGTTGTTTCTGTTGCGGCCAGCTTAATGTTTAAACTATCAATAAGAATCTTTTGGGAATTCATTGTGCTTGAGTTGTCTAGAATTCTCTTTTTTGAAGCTGTAATAGAATCAAGAACATTCGATTTTAACTTAAGCAGCCACCCCGTTTTCACAACCTTATAATCTTGTAAACTATTTGATTCGTTCATCAAATAGTCAAACTGACTTTTTACGGAGAGGGTATCCTTTAATTTAGTGGCGGTTTGACAATAAATGTTTGAAGTTATAAAAAGTACGGCCAACACCGTGAATGCGATTTTATTCATGTTAAATTTCTTTGATTGCATAACGAAGTTAAAAACTACTTATTGTTATTATAAAAAATATCCAGTTCATTTAAATATTCTTGTTTTTTATTTTCTTCTGACAATGAATATTGAAAAGAATTTTTAGCCAGTTGATAAAGATCATTTTTAGAAAGATTTAAAGCTTCCTGAATGGCTTCATAATTTTTGTTTACCTGTCCGCCAAAATAAGCAGGGTCATCAGAATTTACCGTAACCTTTAACCCAAGGTCCATCATTTTTTTCAGCGGATGGTTTTTTAAATCGTCCACCACCCGAAGTGCCGTATTTGATAGCGGGCAAACCGTTAAGGCTATATCTCGTTGAATAATTTCCTGCACCAGTTTTTCATCCTGCAATGCATTGTTACCGTGGTCAATACGTTTGATACCCAATAGATCAATGGCTTCCCAAACATAGTCGGCAGCACCTTCTTCACCGGCGTGCGCCAAAGGAATGTAACCTTCTTTTACGGAAGCTTCAAATACATTTTTGAATTTTGAAGGCGGATTCCCTTTTTCCGATGAATCCAACCCAATTGCTTTAATTTTATCTTTAAAAGGAAGCGATTGTTTTAAGGTTTTAAAGGCTGCATCTTCGCTCAAATGACGCAAATAGCTCATAATCAACAATGACGAAACGTTTAATTTGGTTTTCGCATCTTCACAAGCATTTGAAATTCCGTTGATGACTGTTTCAAAAGCAACACCGCGATCGGTATGGGTTTGGGGATCGAACATAATTTCTGTATGCCGCACATTTTGGTCGGCACATTTTTGCAGATAACTATAAGTTAAATCGTAAAAATCCTGTTCTGTAACCAAAACTCCGGCCCCTTGATAATATATATTTAAAAAATCCTGCAAACAATTGAATTTATAAGCTTCTTCAATCGCTGAAACAGAATTATAAGGAATCTTAATATGGTTTCTTTGGGCTATTTTAAACATCAGTTCAGGTTCGAAAGAACCTTCAATGTGCAAATGCAATTCAGCCTTGGGTAAATTTGCTATAAATGTTTTCATGCTGCAAATTTACATAAATCAATATTTTTAATGGATTTTTATTTTAAAATTTATGAAGTAATATTTTAACCTAAATTTTGGCACTCATTTAATTTACAAAGTAAACCATAACCGTTTTTAGGTCGATTTATGCGATTATTTAACTTTTTGTTTAAAATAATAACAAAAAAGCAATAAGATTATAGTTGGACAACCTTATTGCTTTATAAAATAAAAAATATTAGGAAGCTTCAGGAATTGCTGAAATTAAATTGAATTTAAATACTGCATTACAAATAGAATTTTCTTCTGGATGATTGGGATTTAGAACATAGATTAAAAGTTGCAATTCTGAGTCGCTGAATTTTATTATTTTTGATTTTATCAGCAATTGATCGTTTAAAAGGGCATTTTTTATGAGTTGTAATTTATAGAGACGAGGAACGGGGTAGTCAAAATAAAAATTTTCTGAAATTATTTTTAAAACAAAATTTTCAATTTCATTATATAATATATTCAGGTGCAATTCCTTTTTTGTATTGATGTCATTTTTTGTTACGGTAAAATGTTTTTCAGGACTTTTATAAGTGTTTTCTAAGGTTTTCATAATTAATTTAGTTAAGGATTTTTAAATGGCGAACTGGGCTTGGGTACTTTGCTATGATTTAAATTGCGCTGGCATTGCACCATAATTTCCTCATAAATTTGCTGTGTGCTGTTTAGTTTTTTCATAATGGTTGTTTTTAATTAATAAATGAGTTCATAAAAAAAAGGTGCTTTTCGAAAAAAGCACCTTTTAAAATTTGGTTTTATATAATTTTAAATATCGTCAATAATAATTGAAAGTGCTTTTTTGTGTCCATACCTGCTGTTGTTGCACATTATTGCAAATCGCATAACGATTACACACAACTGAAAATGCGGAGTTAAGGTCCTTTAAAGTTGTCATAATCATACTTTGTATGTTGAAAATTTCTTTCATAATTCATTCAAAATTAAAAATATTTTTTAATAAAAGAACATTATTTGAATAAAATATTAAATAATAAC